>NZ_JBWZQN010000071.1:0-16173 GCF_056724605.1 Prolinoborus fasciculus
GTAGAATTTCATTGGCACGCTTTAATTCTTTAATTTCACGTTCCATTTGCTTCATTTTTTCTTGATCAGATATCTGTTGTACTTTAATAGGATTTTGCTGATCTAAATGCTTTTGATGCCAGGCACGTAGTGTTTCAGGAGTACAACCCTTGCGCAGTATACTGCTCAGGGAGCAATAGCTGTGATCGCAGCCCAAGTAGAAGGATAATCTTTTTCAGATTCAATCAATAATTGAACCGCTCTTTCTCTGATTTCAGGGGTATATTTTAATTTTGTCATCGGGACACTACGCTTCGCTACGTCTTGCGAAGCAATGCTTCTCATCTCAGAATATTGACTCTCCGACAAACCCGGTACGGTTCAGCCTTCTGCATGACCACACCATAGCGATTCAGATATGGAACCGTCAGACTTCCACCACCAATACCAAAGATTGCTGATGCAACCCCAATCACACTACCTGCAGCAACTTGTTGACCTGATGAGGGTAACGTTTTCGTTGGGTCAATTGCTTTTTTGGCACCTGTAAACATCGTATATGCGACCCAAATCAGAAATAAGCCAACAATGATTTGTAGATGTAATCCTGATATCAAACCAGCAATACCTGCCCCAAAAAAACAACCAATCGCCATAGGTGGCGCTAGATTTTTAAAAACAGGCCAAATCACAGCACCAGTTTTATGATGCGCCATCAATGAGCTAATCGAGGTTACAACAATGGTTGCCAAAGACGTGCCTAATGCGAGGTGCATAACCACATCGGGGTCATAGCCCATTTGGGTAAAGACAATAAAAAGCAGTGGTACAATAATCGTACCACCGCCGACACCAAACAGCCCTGCTGCAAAACCAGCAAAAGCGCCAATGACTAAAAAGGTTATAAGTTCCACAATAAACTAACTTTAAAAAGATAAAAGAATTAAGGCATTGAGTTAAGCGTGTTCCAACTGACCCACTTGATGATAAGCACGGTTAAAATACACCAGACTTTCTTCTTGATCGCTTTGTTGAACTTTAAGAACACGACACATGAAAACACTGTGTGTACCGACTTGCTGAATATCTTGAATCTCACAGTCAAAACTGACTAATGCATCTTCCAAAATCGGCGAGCTTGTTTCTAACGTGCTCCAATCACCTAGTTTGAAACGATCTTCTGAGCTAAACTTACTTGAAGCAAATGCGTTAGAAATTTGCTCATGCTGTGTACTCAGCACATTGACCGCCAAGACTTTATTTTCAACAAAATGGGCATGTGAACGGGAGGATTGATTCATACAGACTAATAACGTTGGCGGTGTATCCGTCACGCTACATACGGCAGATGCGGTAAATCCATGCATACCTGCTTCACCCGCAGTCGTAATAACATTCACTGCTGTGGTGAGTAAGGACATTGCATTTCTAAAGTCTGTTGCTTCAATCATCTCTTTCATCTCAAATGTACATATCACGTGCTCATGCATAAAGCAGAACAAATGTTCTTGTGATAATTTGTTCTGCTTCGCACGAGACTACGTTTGATTAAGCTTCTAGCTCTTTACGAACAATGGCAGCACCTGCGCTTAAAGCTTCAAGTTTGCCACGTGCAACTTGACGAGATAGCGGTGTCATACCACAGTTAGTTGAAGGATACAGTTTATCTGCATCAACAAATTGCAATGCTTTGCGTAGCGTATTTGCTACTTCCTCTGCAGTTTCCACTTGAGTGGTTGCCACATCAATTGCACCCACCATCACTTTCTTACCACGGATCAATTCGATTAAATCCATTGGTACACGTGAGTTTTGGCATTCAAGTGAAATAATATCGAGCTTAGATTGTTGTAGTTTCGGGAATGACTCTTCGTATTGACGCCATTCATTACCTAAAGTTTGTTTCCAATCTGTATTGGCTTTAATGCCGTAACCATAGCAAATATGAACTGCAGTTTCACATTTTAGACCTTCAAGTGCACGTTCTAAGGTTGGTACACCCCAGTCATTTACTTCATCAAAGAATACGTTAAACGCAGGTTCATCAAATTGGATAATGTCTACGCCTGCTGCTTCAAGTTCTAAAGCTTCTTGGTTCAAAATTTTGGCAAATTCCCAAGCCAGTTTTTCACGGCTCTTGTAGTGTCCGTCAAAAAGTGTATCAATCATGGTCATTGGACCAGGCAACGCCCATTTAATTGGCTGATTGGTTTGGCTACGTAAGAATTTCGCATCGTCTACAAACACGGCTTTTTTACGAGAAACATCACCCACAACAGAAGGTACACTCGCATCATAACGATTACGAATACGCATCGTTTCACGCTTTTCGAAATCCACACCTTCAAGATGCTCAATAAAGGTGGTCACGAAATGCTGACGGGTTTGCTCGCCATCACTCACGATATCGATACCCGCAGTGACTTGCTCATGTAATGATAATTTCAAAGCATCACGTTTAGCTTCTAATAATTCTTCGCCTTCAAGCTTCCATGCAGACCATAATTTTTCAGGTTCAGCTAACCAAGACGGTTTTGGCAAGCTACCCGCAGTTGAAGTTGGGAGTAAAAGTTTCGGTTGTGTAAGCGCCATGTCTAATCTTCTTTGTCTAAATTCGTAAATCTGTTTATCAATTTAATGGATTAAGCAGCTGTTTCGACTTCGAAATTTACAGCCCATTCATTTAAAATGTCTTGATAAGGCTTAATGAAGTTTTCTTCCGTCCATTTACCTTGTTTAACTGCAAGCTCACCACGTTCCACACGGTCATAGACCACACGTGTAAGTGAATAATCGCCATAGCTTAGACTTGGTTGATACACCACACCTGCAGGAGAGTTGGTGTTGTAAATTTCAGGACGATAGATCCGTTGGAAACTTTCCATGGTCGCAATAGCACTGATCAATTCAAAATCAGTATAATCACGGACTAAATCGCCAGCGAAATAGAATGCTAATGGTGCATTACCACCTTCTGGTTTAAAGTAGCGTACACGTAAACCCATTTTGGCAAAATATTCATCGGTACGTGAATATTCATCATTTTTGTATTCCACACCCAAAATAGGATGTACGTTAGCTGTACGGAAATACGTTTTAGAGGTTGAAACGCTTAAGCAAATGACAGGTTGTTTTTTAAATTCTGCTTTAAATACATCTGAATTGACTAAATGTTGATAAAGCTTGCCATGTAGATTGCCAAAATCTTCAGGTTTTTCACCTACACCACAACCCAATTGTGGCAATACCACGCTGAAGTCGTAATCACGCACATAAGATGAGAAGCTATTGCCGATCATGCCTTCAATACGCTCACCTGTTTGATGGTCAATCACAACACTTTTAAGTGTTTCAATAAATGGGAAAGTTTGACCATTACCTTCAATATCAATTTCCGCAGAAATAATGTCAATCTCAAGTGAATAGCGATCACCTTTCGGGTTATCAACGGTTGCCAAGCTATTAAAACGGTTGTTGATCATCGCAAGGGTACGACGCAAGTTTTCTTCACGGCTTTCCCCACGTGCCAAATTGGCAAAGTTTGTGGTTAAACGTGTGCTTTCTGCTGGCGTGTAGTTTTCATCAAAACGGATACGTTTAATTGAACACTCAAATGCTGTACTCATGGAGATTGCCACCTAAAAATTTTATAAAAAGCTAAATTTCTGAATGGCTGTATTTAAACGTGAATAAGAAAGTGAGTAAAACGATATAAATTCAGCTTAAGATGAGAAATACTCATCTTAATAAATTAAAGATTCTGAGGATTTTTAGTTATTCAGTAAGTTAAGCGGCTATCTAAAATCTTTATCTGAAATTGATAATGTTTTTTGCAACTCTACCAAAGATAATAAATCTCCAACTATCAAGTATGTGTAAATAACATAACGATCAGCTTCTTGCCTAGAAGTAATAATATCATGAGAACCTTTCTGAGCAGCTTTGAAAATAGCATCTAACCGCTCGCCCAAATATTTCATCTGTGAACCAACGATTTCCTCAAATCTTTTAGAGTCTGACTGCTCATCAACATATGCAATAATTCGATTTATATAATTATCCACACCTAATTTAATAATTTTAGTTTCACCATTGTCTAAATTAATAGTCTTATCCTCTCTAGCAGGATAAATCACATCAGCAGTATCTTGTAATATTCGCCTACAACTATGAACAGCATTTGACCAATCCTCTGAATTTTCGGACGTTAAATTCTCATAAACAGATGCAAATTTTTGTGCTGATAATGGTACTAAATCTCCAATTTTTCCGTCTACAAACTTTCTTGTTCTAGAAAAAATATCTGACGTAATTTTTGAATATTTTAGCTCATAATATTTATTAGACACGTATTCGCATACAAAAGCTTGTCGTTTAGTTAGAAATTGAGAGTTCGTGCTAATACCATCTCTTAAACTCTTTCTTTCTAAAAAATTACTAGTGCCACCTGATGAAACAAATTGATTCGGATTAGCTGAACTTATTGAAACATTAGGATCATGTGCAATTTTTAGACTATCCTTCATTGCTTCCAATTCAATCTCCATCGCTCCGATTGACCCTAACTTAGCTTTCTCTACGGTTTTTCCTTCTCCAGCTTTTTTACATAAGTCCCATATATCGGGTGTTAAACCATTTGGGCTTGAAGGATAACCACTACTTTCAAAGATAAAAATTCTTTGGTAATCGAATTCATTTAGCAATCTTGCCAATCTACTCGCCTTTAATGCGCAATTAGATAAAGAAGAGGTACTTAACTCAATATTACTAATAATTTCTTCACTTAATTTTAAAGCTTCATTCAATGACTCTTGATTAACTTGCAATGTTCTGCTTCCAAAGCATTATTGTAGTTATTCTCTTATATACTTTAGTTCTTATTAAATTTCAATTAGTGAATTTCTTTCATCTTAACCTTAGAAAATATCAGTATATCAAATCCTTACTATCTAATTAAATCGTTAAAATATAGGGTTTAGATTTAAACCCATATAACTATGTCAAACAAACTTGAACGTCAGAAATTGACTCTCCCAGCAGGTCACGACAAGCTTCTGCTTCACTCCTGCTGTGCACCATGCTCGGGTGAAGTGATGGAAACCCTAATTGAATCAGGCATCGACTTTTCGATCTTTTTTTATAATCCCAATATTCACCCTGTCAAGGAATATGAAATCCGTAAGGAAGAAAATATTCGCTTTGCAGAAAAACATAATATTCCTTTTATTGACTGTGATTACGATACAGACAATTGGTTTGCACGTGCCAAAGGCATGGAAAATGAGCCAGAGAAAGGTATTCGCTGTACCATGTGTTTTGATATGCGCTTTGAACGCACTGCCCTTTATGCAGCTGAAAATGGCTTCAGCCTAATTAGTAGCTCATTGGGTATCTCTCGTTGGAAAGATATGAAGCAGATCAATGATTGTGGGCATCGTTCTGCTTCACATTATGAAGGTATCACCTATTGGGACTACAACTGGCGTAAAAATGGTGGTGCTGTTCGTATGCTTGAAATCAGCAAGAAGGAAGAATTCTACCAACAAGAATATTGTGGCTGTGTATACTCCTTACGTGATACCAACCGTTGGCGTATGAGCCAAGGTCGTGATCGCATCAAATTGGGCGTGAAATTTTATTCGAATGCCATGGATGATGAAAGCTAAGCTTCAGTCGCCAGATACCAATTTTTCCAGGAACTGGTTCCACGGACTTCAATGGGTACAGTTGGAATCAGTTTTTCTTTTAGAACGTCAGTCTGTCCCACGGCTTTGGCAAGTTGGGCTTTCACAGAATGAATGCATTCACGATCTCCAAACTCACAGCGATCCAATGTCGTACCACCACAAGGACCATTCGCCAATCCTTTGGGACAAGTTTCAGGGCAAATATATAAAGTATCTCCTAACCTACATTGACCACAACTTTCACAACCCACGATCCCTTGCTTAGAGATAAATTCAGTTTTTAACAATGCTTTTGCTGCAGGCGCATTTTCCCAGAATGAGGCTTTAAAAATAAAATGCCCCACACCTTTGGCAATTTTGGACTCAAATAGAGCCTTGTGCATGAAATGCAATTGCTGATATTTAATAAGCTGGCTAGAGGATAGTTGGCGGGAATAATAAGCTAATTCTGGCACGAGTTCATTTTTAGTCTTCACTTGCCACAGTGCATTCCAGAGTGCTTCGAGTTCCTGTAAACCATAATGTCGATATTGTTCAATATATTTTTCTAAAAGCTTTTGCTCTTCAGGCTTATGGCATGCTGAAAGATGCACACCTGCAAAACTCAAATATTTACACATCAATATTTGTATAGCACAACGTTTATAAGCATTCTCAGTTCGTCCATCCTGTTCTTCCTGAGCCAACACTCGTAACATGTGTGGTGTAATCACAATTCCTGCGACCTTATGTTTCACCATAAAATTGGCACGTGCCAAACTAAGTGGCATAACACAAGCAAGTATATTTTGTGGGTATCGATGACGATTTAAAAAAGCCTTGGCTTGTTTTAAAGCCTCCATATCGTAACCCAACTGGGTAACGATAAAGTCTGCTCCTGCTTTAATCTTTTTGTGAAGTTTTAAATATTGTGCATCACGTTCAGCTTCAGCATATTTAAAGGGATTAAAAGCTACACCAATGTGAAATCCACCATAACACTTTGCGGCCATGACCGCATTTACAGACTCTAAATATCGGGTGCGATTCGTTCCATCTTGACCATTTGTATGCCCTTTTAACTTATCACCTGTGAGAAGCAGTAAATTTTTCTGTCCCGAAGCTTGAGTTGATTTTAAGAAGGTCTCAAAATCAGTAATATCCCGACCTTTCCCTGAATAATGGATGATTTTTTCCATTGATGAAGGAAATGTCTTCGCACATTCAAGTGGTGCCAAATCACTATCGGCATGCACTCGATCTGCCAAAGTGATCGCACATGGAAATTCTGCTAAAGACATTGGTACAGCAATGCCTTTAGCAGAACTTAAATATTCCAACAAAATACAAAACTGATTGTGCTTAAAATGGGAAGCAAGCTGTGACATAAAATAAAGTTCAAATAAAAATGATTGAAGCAGGTCGCTATTATATTCGACCTAACAGAATCAGCCCGATTAATCTTAATCAGGCTGATATAGAAAATTTTAGTCAACAATTATGCAATGAATCTATTCACTACATTCAATCAGGCAACTTTCTCATGAGATTCTCGCTCTAATGTGAAATGAAATGCCTATTCTTCAAGAATATTTTGATACGGCTTAATGAAGTTCTCTTCTGTCCATTTACCTTGCTTAAGATTCAATTGAACACGTTCAACACCGTCATAAATTTTACGAGTTAAGAGAAATCATCATTGTGAACAGACTATTTCTCTAAGTTGATTCATCACAACATGTAATTTATAGCCATAGAACCGGCCCATTGAGCTTTTACCACGAGATGCAATTTTAGATAATGATTTATGGCGGTGAATAGGTTTGTGCAACAAAGCCTATTCTAATTAAAACTTGGATTTCATAACCATTAATTTACAGTACAACTATCAATAAAATCACCCCACCATTGCATCATTTCCATACGCTGATTAAAATATTCTGCATGATTATAACTTGCACGGGTTTTATTTTTATCAGTATGAGATAGCTGTGCTTCAATCCAATTTGATTGAAATAAACCGGATTCATTTAATATGGTACTAAATGTCGATCGTAACCCATGAGAAGTTAATTCATTTTTAGTATATCCCATTTTTCTGATAATCAAGTTCAGGGTATTAAAATGAATAGGTTTATTATTATTTCGGGGGCTAGAAAACACATATTTCTCGCCATGAGACCAAACGAGTGCTGATTTCACAACTTCAAGTGCTTGATCAGATAGTGGAACAAAAAAATCAGGGATATCATGACCTAAAATAACCTTTCTTCTATATTGTTTAATATGTAAGGCTGGTATTTTCCATATTTTTTTATCTAGATCGAAGTGATGTGGTTCACAAAGCAATAATTCTCCACCACGGACGCCTGTATATAATTTAAATAACAGGGCTTTTTTAATAATAGGATCTGTATTAATCTGATTTAATTTAGCTAAGAAATTAGATAGTTCATCTGAATTCAAATGAGGATAGTTTTTCTTAATCTTATTGTTGACTAATATTTTATGAAGTCCATGTGCAATATTATATTCACAATACCCCATCGCTACCGCATAATCATAAATCTGATTTAAATAACTATAGGCTTTCTTTACAGGTTCTTTTACATTTCTAGATTCTATCTTTTTAATAATCTTAACTAGATCATATCTTTTAATTTCAATAAATGGCATTAGTCCAATATTTGGATAAACATCCTGATCTAAACATTTTTTTGCGAGCTGAATTACACCGCATCGTGGTTCATCTTCAAAGGAATTTTTAATTTTAAATTCTAACCACTCTTCACAAATATCCTGAAAAGTTTTGATGTATTTTTTATGCAGTGGTTTATTTTCATAATTATTAAATTTATATTCATCCCGGACTGATCTGGCCTCTTTCAAGGACATTACAGGATATTCACCCAACTTCATGCGAGGACGTTTATTTGTCCCTGCAAGTGAATAGCGGTAACTCCAAGATTTACGTCCGTTTGGTTCTACCTTCAAACTTAAGCCGTCATCATCTGCCAGAAAATAGATTTTTTCCTTTGATTTAGCTTGACGTACCTTAATTTCAGTAAGACTCATGAATTTTTAACCTAACCACAAATGGCACTGCTCAATTGAATTATAGCAAATTTAAGCGATATTCATATGATGCGTATCATACGCATCACATATTTCTATAAGTAATTGTTAAATAAAATTTATATTTAGATTGGCTAGTCCTTAGTAACCAATTAATTAACCATTAATTTTGCAAGTCTTAAATTGGCATTTGAAGTGTAACCCCATGTTATGACTATTCACATTTCTGCTCTATGATTCATGGTTACTTATTAGTTATATTATTATGTCAGGAGCGATACAAGAATTAGGGTAACCTTATGGAAATAGCGAATACGAAATTACTAGCTGGCGCTTTGATAGCCCTAACTTTAACTATAGTTAGCCCTGTCGTACTTGCAAATGATAACAATGATATACGAAAGACTATTGTAGTTAAGTTTGCTAAAAAAGCTTACTCTGCAAATTATTACGGAAGGATAGATGGATACAAGTATGATTCCTACAAATTTTATGCTAAAAAAGGGCAAAAGTTAAAAGTGAAGTTGACTGGAGGAAATGTTGAAGCTTACTTATGGGGTAATCAATTAAAAGACTCCATCAATCTTGGAGAATATTCTCCAGAGCTTGATGATAATGGTATTTATATTTTACCTGCTTCAGGTGAGTATGAAATTAGAGTATTACAACCTAGATCACAGGCAAGAAAAGATAAAAAACCTCAATACTGGATGAGTATTGACATTAAATAAAGACTTGCTAGATTTTTTTAAGCTTTTATACCAGGGTTCAAAAACTATTGCCAGTTAAACGGGGCGTGATTTTTATTCATATGTTTTTATATTAGTAAAAATGATATAGATACGTAATTCATAAAGATCGTTTCAATTTAGCAATCTCTAAATACATCTTGTAATTGGCATGTTGAATCCGTTCATTTGAGGGGTCGTATTGCTTCTGGACTTCATCTAAGAAAGGAGTTTCTTCACATAATTCAAAGTACCTTTCCATCGGTATTTTATCTTTCAAAGCTGAATGTGGTCTCATCCAGTTATAGTAATGCTGCCATTCTGCCAGTTTACTCTGAATTTCCTCTGAATCGATATCTACAGTAGCGTAGAACTCAGATTTATCAGTCTTTTGTGAGCGCTCTACCTTGCCATTCAGATGAGGTGAACCCGGTTTATTTGGCCTAAATTTGATTCCATACTGCATCATTTTTTCTGTACTTTTTCAGCAAAGAATTCTCGTCCACGATCGGTCTGTATTCGCTGTATGGGAAAAGGCATTTCTTCAATTACACAGTTAAAAGGTCGAGTGTATCGCAGCTGTTCGGCGTTTATATATCCTTAAAACGCGATATCGTGTGCAGTCATCGATAGATGTGTACTGATATAGTCCAGGGACCCAGTTTACAGGTATCCATTTGAATTCTATCGCCTGGTAATGGACATTCATAACAAATGTAATCTACTTTACGACGGAATTTTTTAATCGGTTTGACTTAATGGGTGGATAGTACTTTATGGATAGTCGCCAAGGACAACGAAACTCCGTGCAGCGCATTTTCAATATTAGGTGGTGTATCAAAAAGTATGCTAAAAAAAAGCAGGTTGAATTTTGATAAAATAGAGAAATGCAAATAACTCTAGAAATCAAATGTCCAACCTGCCTCAGTGACAGTATAAAGAAAAATGGCATCAAAGTAGATGGGAAACAAAACTACCAATGCAAAGACTGCAAACGTCAGTTTATTGGTGACCATGCTCTGAGCTATCTAGGATGTAATTCTGGCATTACTCGTAAAATATTACAGTTAATGGTCAGAGGCAGCGGTATACGAGATATCGCTGAAGTTGAGCGCATTAGTATCGGTAAAGTCTTACGGACTTTAACTGAATCGGCCTATCAAATTCAGCCTAAACAAAGTCATTATGAATCTCTCGAAGTAGATGAATTCTGGACTTTTGTTGGAAATAAAAATAATAAACAATGGCTTATTTACGCCTACCATCGAGAAACAGGTGAGATTGTTGCTTATGTTTGGGGTAAGAGAGATTTAGCTACAGTCCAAAGGTTGAAGACAAAGCTTAAACAATTAGGTATTCACTACACCCGAATTGCAAGTGATCATTGGGATA
The DNA here is from genome assembly GCF_056724605.1 of Prolinoborus fasciculus. Next base: position 10,841 of record NZ_JBWZQN010000071.1, read on the forward strand.
GTTTCATCACTGCTTTTAAAAACTGCAAGCAAAGTATTGGTAAGTTTTTTACTGTAGGAATTGAAGGTAATAATTGCAAAATAAGGCATCGAATAAGGCGTGGTTTTAGAAGAAGTTGTAATTTCTCCAAAAAGCTTGAAAACCATTTTAAAGCCTTTGACTTAACCTTCTTTTACATCAATAATGGCTTCATTTAATGTCAGCATACTTTTTAAAACACCACCAAAAACTCTACTATAGCATTTTACAAGTCAATCTCTTGCTTAAAACCCTACTTATTCCATGGAATAAAAGCAGACAAGATAAAGATCAGCCTTGTTCCAAAAGCTGTTTCAGTACAATCACATGGTTATAATCTATGCTCTTGGCTGCAGTAATTAAAGTGACTTGTTCCTGCTCAGCGATCTTCCGAATTTGCTGCAATGTCTTGGCTTGCTGAACAAGTTCCGCTGTATAGCGCTGTTGAAATATCTCCCAATGTTCAGGATCCTGCGCGTACCATTTGCGCAGTTCAGTCGAGGGCGTGATTTCATTGGGCCACATATCAATTTGAGCATCCTGCTTTTTGATGCCTCTGGGCCAAAGTCGATCGACCAGAATCCGTTTACCATCTGACGCTAAAACTTCGGCATAGGCACGCTTGATTTGAATTTGCATGGGTCATCTATTTATTGATCTGGAATTTCGGCATTGACCAATAAAGTCAGCAATTGCAAGGATTCCTGCCATCCCAGATAACAGGCCTCTGCCGGAATCACATCTGGAATACCCGATTGGGTGATATGCACTTCCGTGCCCACAAAAACCGGGTGGAGCTGAATCGTGACGTCAATTTGACCGGGTAAGTTTGGGTCGTCGAACTGGTCGGTATAGCGCAACAACTGGTTAGGCATAATTTCATGATAGGTTCCGCCAAAAGACTGGCTGGTACCGGTGGTAAAATTGCTAAAGGACATTTTATAGCTGCCTCCCACTTTCGCATCAAGATGATGGACTTTGGCGGTAAAACCATGCGGCGCCATCCATTTCACCAAGGCATCAGGATCTGTAAAGGCTCTAAACACCCGTTCTGGGGGTGCAGTGAATACACGGTGAAGTTTGACTGTACTGGGCATTTGTTTTTCTCACTTTTTGTTGTTTTGTGTGCTTAAGTCTACTGCTGTTGATTCCTGGCTCTGTATGGCTTTGGTATGACATTCAGAGTGGATTTTCACTGCATTTAGCTCTACTGAAAAATGCTCAACAGCTTCCAGAATATTTCTACATTAAAAACAGCTGTGCTCAAGCAGATAGCTTTAATTTAATTCTGGCATCCGAACATAAACCCCTTAATCCGGCATGTCATCAATCTGATGCGGTTCTGTACGCGGCTGGGTATTCATGCGATGCCTAAAAGACGATGAACGTTCATATGCCTGCATACGCACCCGCATAATGGAACCCAATGGCTGATGTTCTGTCACGCCATGCCAAGGGTTAAAAGACAGCACGTCATCGGAATACACCCGACGTGCCGGACTGAAAGTATCCTGTTGGGGAAAGTGCAAATGACCAATGACCTGATGCGGTGATTCCTGTTCTTTCCACAGCACAGCCGCATCCTCGACGGGCATAGTCCTCAAATCGGTACATAGCTGCGCACGAATCACATAATCTGCCGTATTCTTCTGAAAGAAATCCCGGACGATGTCACGAATAGCGGAATCATCATTGATTTGCATCTGGATACCGGTGAGTTTCTTCACCGAGTCAGATTCGGGTGCGACACTGATTTTGGCAATATAATCGCCATAACGAAGCGCTGCCATACTATGATAGGTTTCGCCCAATACATGATGCTGGCTACGCGCCAGACCTTTTAAGCTTGCAGGTGCGGGAAAGCCTGCGCGATTTACCAGATAATCTACGCCGCGCATCACCTGACGCAAGCTACGCATAACCGGTTCAGGCGCCTGTTCTGCTTCCGTAATAAAAGGCAGCATTTGCTTATATTTACGCACTGTTCCAAAAGTCAGCACCGGAATATTGACCATCAGAAAATCCTGATGATGACCATCGCTTGGATCATTCGGCAATAAGCGCTGTCCCGGCACATTTAAAATTTTAAGGGCGAAACCATGCGGAGCCGGAGTTTTATCGCTATGCAGATCGCCGGGCGCAGCCGATAGACGTACCATCACGTCATAATAGCCCGGATGAGCAAAAATCCCTTGAGCCAAATGAGCCGGCAAATTTTCAGGAACGGTCAAAATGCCTTTTAAGAAACCATGGGATTTTGCATGTGCATCACGAACCGCATGACGGTGCCGGTCAAAAACCTGGTTATTGGTCTGTGCCATCTGTTCTGTAATATGCAGAATATCCTCTTCTTCATTTTCCTGTTTTTGCTCTACTTCGGGACGATAGTTCACATAATTCGCACTCATACTTGCTTCCTTTTGATTTTTTGAATATGGATCAATTGCACTGAATTTTTTGTATTAATCTAACAAGGAGTTCGCTTTACAAGTTAATTCATTGGTTAATGCTTTGAGGGTCTTTGGTAAATACGACATGCAGACCGAGTCAAAGACCGATGAGGTGAAAAAATAGAGCACGTCAAAAATTGAAAAGTGATTTAACTTTGCAAGTTTCATGCTTATGCTTCGTCGGGAGATCCAGCTCATTTTCCAGGAAGATGAGTTTTGTTTTCGCTTTTAGCCTTTTTTTAGCTTAAAAAATCCTGAAGAGAGCCACCCTTGGCTTGTTGTAACTTGGCAATTTCCTCTAGCTTTTGGGTTTGCGCCTTGTCACTCGTCAGTGTCTGAATTAAATCGTCTGCAAGCTGGTTTAATAACACCAGATCATCTTCGCTCATCTGCCGAATTTGCTTATCCAGAACACAAAAGCTGCCTAACACCAGACCTTGTTTAGTACGTAAAGGTACACCGGCATAAAATTTGATTTTATTTCTGTTTAACTCCGGGTTATGGGTAAAACGCGGATCTCGGTCTATATCCTCAATAATCAGTGCTTCATTCTGATGAACCAGATGGGTACAAATGGATTCTTCCCGGGGAATGCGTGCCTCTATCGGATTTTGATTTTCATCTGCCAGCGGGCTGGCTGGGGTATTCACCCATTTTTCATCAACCAGGGAAATTTGCGCATATTTCACGTTAAATGCCTGGCAGGCTTCTTCAATATACTGCTGATAAATCAGTAAAGTTTCAGGTTGAAGCAATTGCAGTTCATGCAAGGCCGCCAAACGTTCCGGTTCATTTTCCGCAAGCAATTCACGTGCAGGATTTTTACCTTGTTGTAGCATCAGCGCATCAATGCTCAGCATCAATTCATTCACCGTGGATACCACGGCATCCGGTTGAAAACGGTTTTGAATCTCGTCCCGCAATTCATCGCTGACATTGCCCCAGGTGGCAAAAATAATTTTAATATTCGGCAGACGTTTACGGATGCGATGATTCAACAAGCGAATTTGTGCCAAAGGCTGCCGATAAAACATGGAAATGCAAAGCATCTGAGTATTTTCTGGCAAGGATTCAAGCACATCCATTTTTGATTGAATCAGTACTTCATTATGGCTTTGCGCGGCAATTTTTCTTAAGTTTAAACCATGGGCCAACATGGAAGATGCCCATACATCAATTTCCCAACGCGCCCCCAAGCACACCACTTGCGCAGGACCAGCTGTATTTGGAGCTGGGTACTTTTGCTGGAAATCATGATTAAACAACTTTAAGCCCTGATGCATTCTTAAACGGTGCTCGGCACTGGCTTCGGTACTATGTCCTTGCGAAAACAAACGAATGGCGGGAATGGCAACGTCGTCATAAAAGGCATTGACCTTACGAACGACGACTTCCTCACTGGGCTTTTTCGGCAATTTCTGTTGAATATAATCCTGGGCAACTTCAAGGGCATCCTCTACTTCATCGGCAACCAGGCGCTGGTAAAAGCGTTCCGGTGGCGTCAGTACCGGTTCGCTACCAATCAGGGTTTTGATAAATCCCAATGCCGGAATATAGTGAGCCAATACCAATAAACACGCCGTCAATGGCGTCGAGAGAATCAGTCCAGCAGCCCCCCATAGCGTAGTCCAGAATGTCGCCGCAAGAATAATCGCCAAAGTGGAAAGACCGGTACTTTCGCCATACAACCACGGTTCAATCACATTGTTACTAATCAGCTCGAGTAACAGAATCAGCCCAATGGTCCAGAGCACCATATTCCAGCCCGGATCAACCGCAAATGCCAAGGTAATGGGAAATAAGGCCGAGATCATGGGCCCGACATAGGGTAAAAAGCGCATTCCGATCGCGACAATTCCCCACATAATCGCAGCAGGCACACCAATCAGCCATAAGCCCACCGCCATGGGAATACCGAAAGTGACATTCACCAACAACTGCATCCGCAAATAGGTTCCAATCCGGTCTGCGGCATCATCCAGTGCATCTGTACCGACGTTTAAATTGCCGCCCAGCAATTTCAACAAACGGTCATGCAAGTCTTTGCGACTGAGTAAAATCAGTACCACAAACAGAAAAACAATCCCGACTGTGGCCAAGGGATGAAAGATCCTCGCGCCCCACTGCATTGCCGTTTCAGTGGTACTGGCTTGCTGCCCAACCACCTGCACCTGCTGCACCCCCTGGGTTTGTTCAACTGGAGTCACGTCCTATATCGAACTTTCTACCGTATCAATGGTCGTGATGGCGCCGTCCCATACACTCGGCCCAGAAGTAAAACTTTTGGTGGTGTTTCAAAAAGTATGCTGAAAAAAAGCAGGTTGGATTTTGATAAAATAGAGAAATGCGAATAACTCTAGAAATCAAGTGTCCAGCCTGCCTAAGTGACAGTATAAAGAAAAATGGCACAAAAGTAGATGGTAAGCAAAATTACCAATGTAAAATATGCAGACGTCAATTTATTGGTGATCATGCTCTCAGTTATCAAGGCTGTCACTCAGGTATCAAAACCAAAATATTACACCTCATGGTGCGAGGCAGTGGTGTCAGGGATATAGCAGAAATTGAAAGAGTAAGTATCGGTAAAGTTCTACGGACACTTAGCCAATCAAAATATCAACTTCGAGCACAGCAAAGTCATTATGAAACCCTTGAAGTAGATGAGTTTTGGACTTTTGTTGGTCATAAGCAAAATAAACAATGGCTAATTTATGCCTATCATCGAGAAACAGGTGAAATTGTCAACGGCATTTTAAAATTGACCCCTTTTACCTTAAAAATGGCGAAGTAAAATTGACCCCTTTGATCTCGTATTAAGTTTCAACCTGCGGCTGAATCCCAATTCTTTTTTTATCCTTCAAACGA
>NZ_JBWZQN010000072.1:0-16059 GCF_056724605.1 Prolinoborus fasciculus
CTGGACAAAATGACTCCAGATGAGTTTTACTATGACCAGCTACCACAACAAAATAAGGTAGCTTAACTAGAGCAGAATATCACTTATAAATAAGCTTTTAGTTGTTCAAACAAGTGGGACCACCTCTAAACCTCACTTTGTATAAAGCCAAATGAATGGATATTTCCTAGAATTTTAATTAATAAAAGTTATCACGGTAGAAGTTATAAGTAGTATTGTGGCGATCAATGTTAAGTAGATGCATGATTTACTCATTGATTGATCATCTACTTTGAAAAAGTTCTTTATTGGATCCTTCCAACCAGTCATTTGACTCCAAGGATACCAAAAACATAAAAAACCCAAAGTACTTAAAATTCCGGCTAAATCAAAACTCTTGGATAAGCCAAATAGACTTATAGCAACAGATGCTGCACCTAAGACAAAACCAAACCAAGATTTAATCAAGGGAGCCTTGGGAGAAGTTATTGATAAATTATTCATATTAGAGTTCTACATTAAAGATTAAATAACTTTCTGTCTCTTTCATCCGTCAAATACCGGTCCATCTGAGCGATCAATTTAGCCCGTGCCTGTTCATCTTCTTCAGTGATTTTTAGCATACAGGATCCGATTAGAATTTTGCGTCTAGTATCATCTTTACGAGTCTGTTGTTTCTCTTTAGCACGTTCTCTTACTAGTGCTGCCTGTCTTTGAGCCTTTAACTGTTTTAGCTTTTCTTCCTGTGCCTTAATCTTGCTGTCTAGTGTTTCAGTAATACTCATTAATCCAATACCATCATCCTGGGAAACCATCCCTAACATAAGCGCACTTGAATATGCATTCAAGGTGCTATATGTATAGTAATGTTTTCCTCGAAGAGCGCACTTATGCAAACTTCGTTTGCAAGTCCGATTGGGGTCCCCCCAATACCCCGACAACCGTAGGCACGGTTGTATTTCACTACGTGAAAATTTAAAAGCGAAAAAAAGGCATGGCGATTTACCACTTTTCAGTCAAAACCGTAGCACGATCAGCAGGGCGTTCCGCCACTGCTGCAATCGCCTATCGGGCCGGTGAAAAGATTTATTGCGAACGTGAAGGCCGAGAACATGACTACAGCCGAAAAACAGGTGTGGAATACAAAGAAATTTATTTACCCAAAGGTGCACCAGAGCATTTAAAAAATCGGGAAAAACTCTGGAACGAAGTGGAACAACGGGAAACTCGAAAAAACTCGACAGTTGCCCGGGAATTTGAAATTGCCTTTCCAAGTGAGTTGAACCAGGAACAACGTCTGGCCATGCTCGAAGAACTATGCGCCAGTATCGTGGACAGACATCAGGTGGCCGTCGATGCCTGTATCCATGCACCGCATACTGGATCCGGCAGTGATGAACGCAATTATCACGCCCATATCCTGATGAGCACACGTAAGCTCACTCCCGAAGGTTTTACTGAGAAAACCCGGGAACTGGATCAGAAACACAGTGGAGAAATCGAACATTGGCGCGAACACTTTGCCGATATCTGCAATATGCACCTGGATCTGGCCGGGTCCACCGCCCGGGTTGACCACCGCAGCTACAAAGACCAAGAGAATGGCCTGGAAGCCACCCTGCACGAAGGACCGAAAGTCACCGAACTACGTCGAAAAGGGATTGAGACCGAAATCAGCCGAAGCAATGATGAAATCAAAGAGAGAAATCAAGCTCAGCTGCAATACGGCAAAAATATAGACGTTCTAATTGCTGAAAATGAGATAAAACTCAGCACACTGAAAACAGAACAGCAGATCCAAATCAAAAATAGCGCTAAAACGCCACCAATTGACGAAAAAGCCCTATTTGAGGAAAAACAGAGGGAAACCCTTGGCAAAGTGCTAAAACGCGAAATCAGCGCAAAAGACGCGAATCTAGACCTGGATTTTATGCAGCGCAATCTCAAACAAGCCGAAATAAACCTGACCAAGCACCACAAACATCAAAACGAGTTCAATCAGCAGCTTGCCCAAGAGATCGTGAAAAGCGGCCTCAAGCAAAGTCATGACAAATTGCAAAGCCTGGTCGATCAACACAACGAATTAACCCAGAACAAACCCTTACTGTTTGGAAAAAAAGCCTGGGAAGCCCAACGTGATGCGATTTACCAGGAACACAAAAAGCTGAAAGGTCAGCATGAACACCAGAAAAAACATGGTGTGAAGGATTTATTGGAAAATGAAAAGTTTAAAGAACATGCCTGGAAGCAGTACCAACAACAACATCCGGCCAAAGCCAAGCAATACCAGACTCTATACCCATCCTACCAAGTCATTAAAAAATGTGTGGATGAGATCAAAGCAGAACAACAGCTGAAACTCAGACAAGAACAACAGCTCAAAGCACAGCAGCATGCGCCTAAAATGAAATCTCGTGGCATGAGTCGCTAAACAGAGCGAGTGTCTACGAGCGAACTGAGAAAATTTGCCCTTCCCTTTCCCTGATTACAAGCTCCCTATCCATTAATCACCTACCCTACAGAGCATCCCGCATGGGTGCGAACTTTCCAAGTTTGATTCCTAAATCGAGCGTAGCGAGAAAAAAAGCTTATGAGCGAAGCGAATTCCGAGCTGCTTTTGATCTTGCTTTTGCTTTTTCTCAAATTCACGAAAATATGAACCAAAAATTGCCCCGACGAATCGAGCGAAAGCGAGATTCAATAGAGTTTGAGCGAAGCGAAAACCAAGGGCAATTTTTCATTCCCTGGGCTTTTAATTATTTTTAAGCTTTTAAATGCTTTTAGATAGCCTGTAAACCTGAATTTATAAGGCTTTGAGAGATTATAAAACGAGGTTTACCTTGCATTAAAACGAGGTTTACCTTGCATTAAAACGAGGTTTACCTTGCATTAAAACGAGGTTTACCTTGCATTAAGCGAGTTGATAATATAACCTCGTCTTATTGACTTAAAAATATAAATTTTTCATATGAAAACCGAACTAATTGTCAAAGATAACGCTTTAATTAATGCTAGTTATAACCTTGATCTAGTAGAACAACGATTAATTCTTTTAGCTATCGTTGAGGCCAGGGAATCAGGTAAAGGGATAAATGCTAATGATCCATTAACAGTTCATGCTGAAAGTTATATCAATCAATTTGGTGTACATCGAAATACTGCTTATCAAGCCTTAAAAGATGCTTGCGATGACCTATTTGCAAGACAATTCAGTTATCAAAGTCTTAGTGAAAAAGGTAATGTCATTAATCACAAGTCAAGATGGGTAAGCGAGGTTGCTTATATTGATAATGAGGCTGTCGTTAGACTTATTTTTGCTCCTGCTATTGTGCCTTTAATAACTCGATTAGAAGAACAATTTACAAAGTATGAGATACAGCAAATAAGCAATTTAACGAGTGCTTATGCTGTTCGCTTATATGAAATATTGATTGCGTGGCGTAGTACCGGAAAAACGCCTCTTATAACTATCTACGATTTCAGACAAAAAATAGGTGTACTCGAGACTGAATACAAAAGGATGTACGATTTTAAGAAATATGTTTTAGACATTGCATTAAAGCAAGTAAATGAACATACCGATATTAATGTCAAAGTTGAACAACATAAAACCGGCAGATCCATTACGGGCTTTTCATTTAGCTTCAAACAGAAAAAGTCAGCAACAAATACAGCCAATGACATTAGTCAGGACAAAGAGCTAAAAATCAATTTGACTGATGCACAACGATATTTATTTGCTAGTAAATTATCAGAACTTCCTGAGATGGCTAAACTTTCACAAGGTAATGAAAGCTATGAACAGTTTGCTGCTCGGATTGTAACCATGCTACAAGAGCCAAATAAATTAAAAGAATTTATGCCATTACTTCGAAAAGTCGGCTTTCAATGAATGATGTCAATTGACATAGTAAAGTTAACAATCAACTATTAACACTATTTGAAAACTGGTTTACATAATGAAAAAACTGTCAGTTTCAGAACTAGCGAAATTATATGGATATTCAAGACAAGCTGTATATGCCCATATAAAGAAAGGAAATTTATCAAAAGGATCGGATGGATTAATTGACTTTTCAGAAGCCTTGAGAGTTTTTGGGGAACCACAAAAAAGCAATTCTAGTGTCAACCAAAGTCAATCAACTAGTAGGCATAACTTAACAGAAGTTGACTCGCTAAAACGTCAAGTTGACATGCTGGAAAGACAATTAAATCAGGCAATACAGAGAGAAAATCAATCATTAGAACGTGAATCGTTTTATCAAGAACAGATTGAGGCCATGCAGCGCCTACTGGAAGCTCCAAAAGCCAATATGACTACGTTTACCGATCATAAATCTGAACAGGATATAGCAACAGATTCTCGGCCACAGACTGAATCGAACTATGACGGATTGACTACTCCAGAGAACAAACGCATCCCTGTTCCAGAACATATTGAGCCTACACCTAAAAAGAGAGGCTTCCTGAGCCGTTTTTTCCTTCCTTACGGTTAACCAGGACTCCACTTTTTTGATGAGCCAATTTCAGTGCAAGCACATGAAATAATGACTCCTCAAAAAACCGGATGATGTTTATTAAAACTGAATAAAATCGTGGAACATTGCTTATTTATTAAGCGTGGAACACTAAAAAAGATAAAAAAAGCCCGAACAGGGATGTTCGGGCTATCAACTAGGAACTACAGCGTTGAATTTTCAAGAGAATTATAACGCATTTCGTATAAGGTGTATTATGTTAATTTTAGAGATTCTACATAAACGTAAAATCTCCTGCACTTAGATTCTGGCATGTGTTCCATACTTATCAATCATGATAGAGCTGGCTTCATTTAAGCCACGCACAGTGACATTCACACTATTCTTTTGGAATTTATTTACAACAGAATCAAGCATGGCGACTGATGTTACATCCCAAATGTGAGAATGGGTCAAATCAATAATCACATCCTTTACATCCTCTTTAAAGTCAAACCCTTGCATGAATTTTTCAGAAGAACTAAAGAAGATCTGACCTCTCAAATCATATAAACGGGCTGTTCCTTCAAAAGATGCTATTACTTGGATATCATTTTCAAGTTTATTCGCTAGGAACAAAGCTGAAAGTAATACGCCTGTTAACACACCCAAAGCCAGGTTATGCGTAGCAACAACTACAATCACAGTCGCAATCATGACGATATTACTGCTCTTAGGATTATCTTTTAACTGAGTGACAGAACTCCATTCAAAGGTACTGATAGAGACCATGATCATTACCGCTACCAATGCAGCCATTGGAATCACTTTGAGCCAATCGCTGATAAATACAACCAGAATAAGAAGAAAAATACCCGCAGAGAATGTTGATAAGCGTGTAAGACCACCCGATTTCACGTTAATCATGGATTGACCAATCATGGCACAACCGGCCATCCCCCCCATAAAGCCAGAAGCAATATTCGCGATACCTTGTCCTTTACATTCTTGGAATTTATCACTTGGTGTATCTGTCATTTCATCCACGATGGTTGCTGTCATCATCGATTCAAGTAAACCTACAGCCGCCAGTGCGACTGAATAAGGCAAAATAATCATCAATGTTTCAATATTCAAAGGAATATTTGGAATCAAGAACATTGGAAGTGTGTCAGGTAACGATCCCATATCACCCACAGTTCTTACATCAATTCCTAGAGCAATTGCCAGTAATGTGATTGCAATGATGCAGACAAGTGGAGAAGGCAATAATTTTCCTAATTTGGGAATCATAGGGAAGAGATAAATAATCGCCAAACCTAAAGCAACTAAAGCATATACATGCCAGGTCACATTAATCAGTTCAGGCAGCTGAGCCATAAAAATTAAAATTGCTAACGCATTTACGAATCCAATAACCACAGATTTAGATACAAATCGCATTAACTTGGCGAGCTTTAAATAGCCAGCCATTATTTGAATTACACCCGTCAAAATTGTTGCTGCAAGCAGGTATTCAAGCCCATGCTCTTTGACCAAAGTAACCATGAGCAGTGCCATAGCCCCTGTAGCTGCTGAAATCATAGCTGGACGACCGCCTACGAAAGAAATCACGACGGCTATACAGAAAGATGCGTATAGACCGACTTTAGGATCTACACCTGCAATAATTGAAAATGCGATGGCTTCAGGGATGAGTGCAAGACCGACGACTAATCCAGCAAGTACATCCCCACGGATGTTAGAGAACCACTGTTCTCGGACATTAGACAACATAAACATAGCCTGTTTTTTAATTTTTCAGATAGGCTAGTGATGTGATATATACAACACACAAGCGACTACACCACATCACTAGACAGTGATGAGTTATTTACAGATTTAAGACGGTAAATAAACTTAAGGTGGCGTAAGTGTCATAAGATGAAAGAAGGTTTAGAGTAAAAAAATCAGGACAAGGGTAACAGCTAGGTACTTTTTTATAAAGCCTGGATGTTATATCCAAGCTTTGTTTAATCGGTATTTTATGAAGCTTTTGGCTCCCTAAGTAATTGACCTATTTCCAAACGTGTATAGCCACGTTCTTTAAAAATCAAAACAATAGCCTGTTTATAATCTTCAGAAGTAGAAGTCTTATACTTAGTTATCAGTTGATTTTCAGAATTCAGCTCAAGATCATTTTTGATGGTCAATACTTCGCTAGAGATCTTATTAAAGATATTTAGGTTAAACATACAGGCACTCGTCATCCGTATTATAGCGGCCCGACTATAACTAATACCTGTCTTAGCTACGCTAGACACCCTTAGCCGAAAGGATTACAAATTAAGAAAAATTCTGCAAGTTTCTGCCTATTGAAAGAATAAATAATATCTCCCAAATGCCATCCATTTAACATAATGGCGGTTATACGAAATTAGTAGTTTTTACGCGGAATTCCTAAGGTATTCATCTTTTGTCTTATATCTTTATTTTTACCAATAGGTAAAATATATTCATAACCTACATCGAAAAGTAGGTAATTAAGAAAAAATTACAGCGTTTTATAAGCCTTATAGTAACGGGAGAGACTATAGGGCTTTTTATTTATCTTAATATTCATATATCTATGATGAAGCCATGATACTCTGCGATATAAAAAACCGGCTTGAGAATAGACCGGTCTTTTATGATATTTGCTAAAATACTCTTTTGAAATATAAAAAACTAAGCGTGTATAGCACTGGGTCTAGGTGTTTTTTGGGCTTAGTTATTAGCGTTAGTTAAATAAGTATAAGTCAATTTTTACCTAATGGATTTGCTTTTCAACTAGTTCCAATTTGTTTAATGCTTGCCCTTTTTTATGATCATTATTAATCTTTACAACTAGAGCTAAAATAAAAACCATCACTATAAAAACAAGTAAAATCAAATGCTTTTTCATCATTAATCCCTTCTTTTGATCTTTAAGAATGCCTTGTTCCTTTGTAAATAGATATGACATAAGGGAAGCACTGATACAAGCCTTTTTAAATGACTTTAGCAACTCGATAAACAGTTGCAACTCCACAATTCACTGCTTTGGCAATTTCTTCCTTAGTCATATTGCCAGCTGCTAGTAATTCTTTTATTCGTTTGTGCTTAGCCTCATTGGCTTTCTTACCTGTTGGCTTGTAACCCGAGCGTGCCAGGCCCTGCTTAATACGTTCTATACGTTTCTCATTGTCCAGGCGGGCCATTGTTGCCAGGAGATCAATTAACATATTGTTGATGAGTTCCAGGATTGAATGAGTAATGCTGTCACTGGTTTGAATCATTTGGTAGGTAGTAGGAAGATCTGCCACAATTAATCGAAGTCCTTTCTCCTGAATCCTGCGCTTCAGCTCTTGAAAATCCTGTTGGGTTAGGCGTGATAATCGGTCAATACTTTCAACCAACAAGGTGTCACCTTGATTTGCTTCTGACAGTAGCTTATTCAATTCAGGTCGGTCTAACTTCGTACCACTATAGTTTTCCACGTACACAATGGTTTTACCCAAATTCAAGTTTTGGTTTAGATCCTGAAGAATTTGCAAACCCCTTTCTGCATCTTGATCTTTAGTTGAAGCTCGTAGATAAATACGTGTATTCATTTTTATCATTTAATCTTAATTCTATTAGATTAATGATAACAATATCATTTAATTATTGCATTAAGTCTAATGATAGATATTGTATGCGATTTGGCTCGCTATCATTCAGCTATACTCTTTTGATAGAAAAATCATGACAGAAGGGCATGCCTGGTAAGTTCATATAACGTGTATTATGTTAATTTTAGATTTACTAAAACTATTTTTTGAGAACTAGGCTGTTATGGGAACTGTAAAGCTCAAATCTTCTGATGAAGTTTTTCAATTAAAAATTAGTCTTCTAGGCAGTGATCCTGAAATCTGGAGAACTATTCAAATTTCATCGGCAGCTACTTTATCTACGCTCCATAAGGCAATTCAATCTGCTTTTGATTGGGAAGATAGCCATTTACATGAATTCACGACTATTAAGCATGAAAAGATCAATAAAAGACAAAAATTGAAAGAAGTTCTACGTGTAGGTAAAAAAATTATATATACATATGATTTTGGCGATTGTTGGGAACATTTGATTACTGTAGAAAGCAGACAATCTCCTGATTTAAATAAAAAATATCCATGTTGTATAGATGGTCAAAATCATGCTCCATTTGAAGATATTGGAGGAATTTTTGGATATCTTGATATTTTAGATGCATTACAAGACCCTAAACATCCAAGATATGACGATTACATGCAAATTATCGAGGATGAAATAGGAGAGATAGAGTTTGATCCGACCTACTTTAATTCACATGATATTAAGTTTTAAACCTGATTTAACATAATGGCTGTTATACGAAATGAAAAAACCTAGGCACTGGCCTAGGTTTTAATTTAAAAAAAATACATAAAAATTAAGTTTTTAGACTCGATTTTTTAACTTCGTATAACGTGTATTATGTTAATTTTAGGGAAATTTAAGAATCTCTATGCAATGGTTTATTCAATATTCTTTGATTTCTTATCTTTTAGGTTAATCAGAAATAGCCAATAACATAAGCCAGGAAATAGAGCCATAAAGATAGTCCATGTATCTGTATACATCTTCCACCACTCTTTCGAAATTTCTCCTGTGTGACTCCATCCAAAAAGAATAAAAAATGGAGTAGCAATAATTATAGAGGCAATACAGATAGTTAATAAATTAAGACTGTTATAACGATTTAAAAGAATTGAGAATATGAAGCTGAAAGGTACAGTCAAAATACAATAAGCCAAGTAGACAAGACCGTGCCCTACAAGAACCACTAAAATCGAGTATAGGCTGTATTCCTGATTCATTACGATAAACAGGACTGCTGTGAAAAAAAGTAGTGGTAAAGGAGAAAGTAAGAGAGCTTTTACTATTTTTTCATTTGAGTATTTCACTAATTTAATTCTCTTATCTACTCAATAAATAATAATACTATAACGATTTTATTGGAGGTTTTTTGATTCTATTTAACATAATGGCTGTTATGCAAAGTCGACTTGTAATGCAATTTGCATTACACTGTTCCTAGTACATTAAATACTTGGGAAATATGATGGCTACTGTTAACTTCAGGATCGATGAAGCCCTTAAAGAAAAATCTTATTCAATCCTTAAAGAGCAAGGTATTGCACCTACGGATTTCTTCACTAGTATTCTTGAGTATGTTGCTACGACTGGGAAACTGCCTGTCAAAAAAGCTTTGCTTTCGGAAGAAGATGAAGAATTATTAGCTCTTGTCCGTAAGCGCATTAATGATCCTAAAGAGATGTTTGAGGAAGTCACATTAGATGACTTATAAGCTTTTACGTCACAAGGACTTTACAGCAGAATGGGAAAAACTCCCTGTTGCTATACGAGATCAATTTAAAAAGAAACTAGCCAAAGTCATAGAGCAGCCACATATTCCAAAGAATATGCTTAGAGGCGATCTTGCAGGTTGCTATAAAATCAAATTATTAAAAGCTGGTGTCCGACTTGTCTATCAAGTTAAAGATAATCAGGTAGTTATCCTGCTCATTACCGTCGGAAAACGAGCTGATAGCATGGTTTATGACGAAGCGAAAAAGCGAATTAAAGACTAAAAATGGGAGCTTATAGCTCCCATTTTTGGCTTCGTATAAGGTGTATTATGTTAATTTTAATTATTCTACATAGTTACATCTGTGCCTTATCTTCCCAAAATTTTGCTTTATCTAAATTTTTTTCTACACCTATTCCATATCGATACATAAATTCAAGATCCCTCATAGCCTCTTTACTGCCAAGAGACGCAGCTTTTTTAAATAAATATAATGCCTTAGCAGTATCTTCAGTAACTCCCTCACCATTACGATATAAATTAGCTAAACCCACCATAGAATCAGTATGATTTAAGTCAGATCCTTTTGAGAACCACACAAAAGCTTTCTTATAATGTTCTTCAGCATCAGTTGGGTCCATATCTTCAACTAAACCAGCGTATGTCGCATACCCATCACCAAGCCAATACATTGCATCGATATTGCCACTTTCCGCTGACTTAATAGCCCAGCTTTCGGCTTGAGCTTCATCTTCTTCAATACCGTAACCATGTATATATACATCGGCTAATTCTAATTGTGCTGATGAATCACCATTTTCAGCCTTTGTTAATAACTCATTTGAAAATGTTGGATTTGCCAAAGTTTCCATAGAAAAGATCAGTCCTAGAGCAATAGATGCAAGTTTGAAAAATTTCATTTTATGCCTTCAAATCAAAGTTATATTTAATTCGTTATGTTATTAATAATACTTTATTAAGATGAAAAATTAGAGTGATTTAACATAATGGCGATTATACGAAATTTTTAAATTTCTTTAATTATCATAAGGATAATCTCATTTTTTAAATTTCGTATAACGTGCAGTATGTTAATTTTAGGGAATCTAAACGTTTCTTAATTATTTAAATTTTGGAAAAATGTAGGCTATTTATGTCATTTGACTTCGTAAAAATCTTTAAAGAAATTGATCTTCATAAAAATGATCTAGATATTGATAATTTCATGACAACGATCATCAATCATTGTCATGAAATGCAGCCAAACAAAAGTTGGGACCTATTCAAAGAATTAGATTACACAACAGAAGTTAAAAGTTTAGCAGCCCACGTAATTGACTCTTTAGAAAAAGAGGCTTCTCCCTTTATTGAGCAAGGGTTTTGGTTTGGTCTTTCTGATAATGGATATCTATATTTTGCAGTATCAGATCAATACATTGCAGAAGAAGATAACTTAGATTGGATGTCTGAAGCTAGAACATACTATCCTGAGCAAGGCACTTTTAGCTCTGAAATTTTACGATCTATTGAAGATTTAGCAGATGAAACAGAACTGGATAATTATGCTGAATATCCTTTGTTCTTAGCTTATGCACTTAAACTGGCACAAGCGTCAATGAATCATTATAAAACCGCTTACCCAGAAAGAAAGGTTGGGTACTCTATTGGATATGATTCAGGAGATTTTATTACTGGAGGATGGATCTAATCCTCCCATTTAACATAATGGTTGTTATACGCAATAAAAAAACCTGGGCACCAACCCAGGTCTAAAATTTAAAAAACAGATAAATATCAGTGCAATAAACTCATTTTTCTAATTTCGTATAACGTGTATTATGTTAATAATATAAATTCTTAAAAGCGTATTGATTTAATAATAGAAAAATTATCAGAGTAGGGTATGTGTAAAGTAAACGTTCAATTATCAACCAACAATGATTGAAGATTTATATCTTATATATGTTAATTTCATTAACATATATATACCAAATCAATAATGTCTTAAGTGAAATAATATGATAAGTCAACATCATCATTTTTTAAAAAAACTTTCGATCAGTGATGCTGCTATAGCGTATAGAAAACCTCGCTCGACTATACTTAAATATATAAAAAGCGGAGATTTCGAACTTGACTACAATAACTTAATTGAATATAGCCAGTTAGTTAAAAAATTGGGTGAAATTACTTCCCCTATACGGGACGAAAGAGATCAACAAATCGAAAAACTAAAAGATGAAGTTATGCATTTAAAAAAACAACTTAATTTTTTTAAATATACTTCAATCTCAAACAAACATAGATTATTAATTTCTCATAAAGACTCCATTTAACATAATGGGCATTATACGAAATGCATATTTTAAACACATAAAAATCAAATACTTGTGTTATAGTGATAATGCTCGACGATGTCGAAAAGCTGACTTGGAAACAAGTCGGCTTTTTTATGAGCAGTTTTGATAGTTCTTGCCAATAAATTTGACTAATAATTACGCTTTTGAACTTGAGTGATACAATTTTGTGATACATTATTGTATATACAAATTTGAATGTTTTTTATGGAACAGTATTTCGAATGGGATGAGGCAAAGAATCGAAAGAATCAGAAAAAACACGATGTCTCTTTCGAAACGGCAAGCCTTGTTTTTGAAGATCCGCTGAGGATCTCAATCCAGGACAGACATACCAATGGTGAAGAACGTTGGCAAACCATTGGAAAAGTAAGAGGCGTACTAATGATGTTAGTAGCTCACACCATCTTTGATGAAGATGACTGTGAAATCATACGAATCATTAGTGCAAGGCAAGTCACCAAGGCGGAGCGAGATAAATATGAGAACGGTTAGATACTCACGCAAAGAACTGAATGAAAAATTCAGCGACAAGCAAGATGCTGAAATTGAACGCTTGCTTGCTAAAGGGACGGGTCCTGATGATCACCTAGATCTATCAGATATTCCTGAAATTACAGACTGGAGCAATGCTGTACGCCATAATCAATTCTATCGCCCAGTGAAGCAACAGACTTCCATCCGTTTAGATGCTGATGTACTTGCATGGTTTAAAGCTCAAGGCAAAGGCTATCAAACACGAATGAATGAAATTTTGCGGGATGCTATGCTCAAAGAATTAAAAAATCATCAATAGAAATGGGAGCTTAAGCTCCCATTTTCAACTTCACATAACGTATATGATTTTAATTCTAGAAAAGAAAAATCTAAATTCTCCCTTTTTTCATCCCAGAAGCAAACCAAAACAAATTTTCACCATGTGTTAACCATGGCTGTGCATCATTATTAGTCTTAATAATTTCATGCACTCGTTTAGGTTTTCTATCGTATTCAAAGTTAAGCCAACTTAAAACATTACCTGCAATCGACTTAGATATATGTTTAGTAACAATGGTGTTATCTGGTGTACTTTCAATACTAATATTCTCATCCAAAAAATTATGTTCAATAAGTTTCGAAATACTCTCTTTCCAGAATTCTTTAGACGAAGAACAAGAAATATTTTTTATATTTTGTATAGTCACTCCCTGTTTAATATCCGTATATAAATATATAGAAACATCAATATCAGAGTAAATTTTCTTCAAATCATCAAATGCAGATAGAACATCATTATTATTATTTATTTCAATAACTTGATCAATGAAATAGTGGGGTAGATCATTTTCTATTTCACGACCAATAGTGTGAAAAAAACCAACTGGAAAAGTTGAACTTTCAACTATTCTTTTACACTCTTTAGTAACATAACTTAGGTCTGATTTTAAGGATAATTTATCACTATCACAAAAACATATTAAGAAGTTTTCTTGATCCTGTAACTTTGAATCTAGAACATGTTTAATATTTCCACCACCACCATTAGATGCTTTAGCTTTAATATTAAAAAATTTTAAATTAGGATTTAATTCTTGATAATGCTTCATTGCTAATATCAATAGTTTTGCATCACTTTCATCTTCTGCTAATAAATCCAGACATGAGAACTTACCATAAGATACTGATCTTAATGAAATATACCAACCATCTATTGTCTTATTTAATAAAATATTTTCCCCAGAAACATATACTTTATAAGGTATATTCTTATATAACTGACCAACCTCTCGGTTAAAATCTTCAATTTGGGATAACTTTTTCACACAAGTCTTACTTAAGAAATTAGATTCCTTTAAGAACCTAATAGTTCTTGGAGAAGCATCCAGTATATTGGCACCATCGTATGCTGAATTAATTAAATTTTCTAAAGCACTTACATTTGTTAAGTCATCAGAATCAAAATTCAGTGAGCAAATATTATCCATTAAATACATATACATATAACTATTCACACATAGAATTAAGGCTGGAAAAAACCAATAGGCCAATTTTGTAAACGACCATTTATGTCAAAAGTAGACTTGGTTATTGATGTTCCATCTTCGCCTTCTTCAAAAATTAGGACTTGTATTGCATCCTTATCTATTTCCTCTAATTCTATTAATTCACCTAAACGATAAATAATATGAGGACTGTGTGTTTCTATTATTAAATTTACGTTTACAACATCTGTTTTTTTCATTTTACAAATAACATCAGCAATTTTTGCTTGGTAAGCTGGATGTAAATGTAGCTCAGGTTGTTCAACTACAAATAAACTATTATTTTCTAGCCTTGTATGAAGTCTTAAGAAGCTATTTCTTGTGTTTTTTCTATTATTGCAATCCCACAATTGAATTATAAAAGGAAGAATTTGAGAATAACCAACTCCTAAATCAGCAATATTTGTAGCTTCTTTTATATCACCATTTTTAATAGTTAATGCTAAGTGTCCATTTTCTTTAGTTACATTTAATTCTATATCAAACTCATCTTTTAATATTTTGTTTATATTTGATTTCTCAGTATAATTTAAGCTATCTAAAAACATTGCAATATTTGATCCTTTTGAATCAATTTCATCAATAGCAAGTTCTTGTCTTCTATAATATCTTTGTGCTGTAGCTCTTAATGGTTCTAAATATCGTACTGAGCTAAATATTGTTGATAGCTCTTCATTATGTATTCTTACTAAATTTTCAAATAGACCTAGATAAAAGAAACATAAAATATCTTTAAAAACATCACTATCAATACCTTTCTGAGAAATATTTTTAGCTAATCCAATTATTATCTGTTGACTACAAAAGTAGTCATATATCTCTGAACTAGATGCCCAAGGAATATTTTCAACTAAATGATTAATAGTTTCTATGCTTGTATTTTTCCGACATAATCTAGTAATTCTTTCTGTTAAATATTCATTAAATAGGTACGACTCAGTAAAAAATTCCATTTTTCTATCTTTTGTTTTAACTGCTTTTAAAAGTCTTGGTATAGGTAAGAGTTTTCTTTGTATTACCTGATATCTACAACCTCTATCTTTAAAATATTCCTTATCAAAGGAATTATCATTAATTGATATTTTTTCAAATTCCTGATTTTGATCTAATTCTAATTTTATTGTATTTCCAAAAATATTAATTCTTAATTGGGAGGCATAACTAGACTTATTAAACTCTTTCATTCTTAATGAAATTTTTGTATTTATTTTTTTAGGTTCATTTATAATTGATCTATAATAATATCCTAAGCTATCAAGCTCCATATTAAATGAAAATTCAATATAGTCATTTTCATCTATTGACTTTGTCTTTTTATTTAATGCTGTACCAAAATCACCAAAATCAACTAAATTCCCGTACCACAAAATAGGTGCTCTTGTTTCCTTCTCACAACTTTGTCTCAATAAAGGAAAAGTTCTAAGAAAAGTACTTTTCCCAACACTATTTTTTCCAACTAGTATCGTAATTGGTTTTAATTCTATATCACCTGTATCTTTTAAACTTCTTAAGTTTTTTAAGCGTATTGCTTTTAATTTTGACATGACAACCAGTTTAGAGTCTATAAACATCTATATATTAGATACTTGTATTTATTAATCCATATAAATTTCATTTTTTATTTAGGATTAATAAGGTACTAGTCGTACATGGTTATAGATAAAAATCAAATCATAGAAGCTTTGAGCGGAAGCCTTTTCTCAATCATTTAACATAAAATCTCTTATACGCAATCAAAAAAGTGAGGTAAAAAAGAGGTGGATCAGGAAATTTGAACAACACTTATAAGTGATATTTTGCTCCCCAAATGATGTTATAAACATCAATATATGGAGTATTTTATGACACGTAGACCAAGAAGAAATCATTCAAATGACTTT
>NZ_JBWZQN010000073.1:0-15318 GCF_056724605.1 Prolinoborus fasciculus
AAATTCATGCACGTGTAGCAGTCCTTAACAGATTTACGGAATTAGGTCGACCACTTACCCAAGTTACGCCTTAAATTTGGCTCAATTAGGGGCGCTTTGCATTTCAAATCTTTGTGCAACAAAGCCGGTTGTAAGTGTAATTTGAGATGAAAAAATTATATATATTTTAATAACGATTTTAAAAAATAAATGAATTTAATGAGTGCAGATAAAATAAAAGCCATTTTCAAAATGGCTTTTATTTTTAGAATGATAAATTAATAGGTTTTGTAAGGTAAAAACTTTCCGGATAATACGACGTTCACCCGATCTCCGTTTGGATTATTCTCACGTTGAATATCCATATTGAAATCAATTGCACTCATAATTCCATCACCAAATTCTTCATGGATCAGTTCTTTAATAGTCATACCATAGACGCTGACAACCTCATACCAGCGATAAATCAGCGGATCTGTCGGCACACTGGTTGGCAGAGAACCTTTATAGGGTACGATTTGCAGCCAGGCGATGGCTTCATCAGTCAATCCAAATATTTCACCAATTTTTTCTGCCTGTTCTTTATTAAAAGCCATCTGACCCAAACATGCGGCTGTCACCCATTCTTTAGAAAGGCCTATTGTTTCAGCGACATCTGCCCATTTGATAGACTTTAAAACTTTCGCTGAAATAATCATGTCTGTCACTTGTTGACGATGGCTAATCATAATCTTCTCCAATAGCTATATTTAAAAAATGACCGCTATAGATAATGCAGAGATTGTGCCAATATAATTATAAGGATGAAATTTTAAAATAATTCATCTGATTTTTATTAGCCATTTAAAATAAATGGCATGCTATTTGCTTTTATCTATATTAAATATGGCAACGGCGCCATGACACAATTGATCTGTTTGAATAATGCAAGGCAAAGACGCCTAGGGTTGAAATAGACCTTAGGCGTTTTTTATTTGCAAACAGGCAAGTAATTTATATAAAGGGGATAAAAATATGGCTTATCTTGCTCCTGCAGAGTTTGCAAAAAAAGTGGTCGATGCTGGTGAGGCAAAACTTCATATGGCCACGCGTGATGTTTTAATTCGTGCGTTTATGGCAGGCGCAATTCTGGCGTTGGCGGCAGTATTTGCCGTGACGATTGCGGTACAAACAGGGGTGCCACTGATCGGGGCGCTGCTATTTCCAGTCGGTTTCTGTATGTTGTATCTATTGGGCTATGACCTGCTGACCGGGGTATTTGTATTGACTCCATTAGCCTGGTTAGACAAACGTCCTGGGGTAACGTGGGCCCGTATTTTAAAAAACTGGGGACTGGTTTTTTTAGGTAACTTTGCCGGATGTTTAACCGTGGCCGTGTTGATGGCCGCAGTCTATACCATGGGTTTCGCAGCTGAACCGAATGCGGTCGGGGTGAAAATTGCCCATATTGGGGAAGACCGGACTTTGGGCTATGCCGAATATGGTTTTGCTGGCTGGATGACGATTTTTATCCGCGGCATGTTGTGTAACTGGATGGTGTCACTCGGGGTAATTGGTGCCATGATGTCAACCACAGTCAGCGGCAAATTCATCGCGATGTGGATGCCAATCATGCTGTTTTTCGCCATGGGCTTTGAACATTCAGTGGTGAATATGTTCCTGTTCCCATTTGCCATGATGATGGGCGGTGATTTCTCGATTACAGACTATTTCTTGTGGAATGAATTACCGGTGGCACTGGGGAATCTGGTGGGTGGTCTGGCACTGACAGGTCTGGCGCTCTATACCACGCATGTACGTACTGGCGATAAAAAAGAATTCTAATCTGAGCATGATGATTTATGCCTTGAGATTAAAGGGATCGATTCGATCCCTTTTTGAGTATTTAAAATGAATAAAAAATTAAAGATCATTGTCGGACAATATTCTTCCGCTGGTATCAAAGCACAGAATCAGGATTTCTATGGGGTCTATATTCCTGAAGGCCATGCGCTTAGTAGTAAGGGCATTGCCTGTGCAATAGCAGACGGGATCAGCAGCAGCAATGTCAGTCATATTGCAGCAGAAACTGCAATCAGCAGTTTTTTATCGGATTATTACTCGACTTCAGATGCATGGAGCACCCAAACTTCGGCGGCACGGGTCATTCGTGCGACCAATTCCTGGCTCTATGCACAAACCCAGCAAAGCCGCGGGCGTTTTGATAAAGACCAGGGTTATGTCTGCACCTTTAGTGCACTGATTTTGAAACAAAATAGGGCACATATCTTTCATGCTGGCGACAGTCGGATTTATCGCATTCAGACACAAGCCATTGAACAGTTGACGGCTGATCACCGTGTTTGCCTGTCATCAACAGAACATTATTTAAGTCGTGCACTGGGTGCCGACCATCGTATCGATGTCGATTATCAGCAGCTTGAATTATGTGAAGATGATTTCTTTATCTTGATGACAGATGGTGTCTATGAGTTTATTGATATGCAGCTCATATCAGATCTGCTGCAACAGCAACAACATCTGGATATCATTGCCAAGTCTATAGTCGAACTGGCCTTAAAGCGGGGTAGTGATGACAATCTCACCATTCAAATCATTAAAGTGGAACAGTTGCCTGATGAGGAATCCTTTCATATCAAGAGCCATGTTTTATTTCCGCAACAGCTAAGTCATGGTGATCTGTTTGAAGGTTATCGAATTGATAAAATCCTGCACCAAAATCATCGTAGCAGCCTCTATTTGGCGCGTGATGAAGCGACAAAAAATCAGCTGGTCATTAAAACCTTGTCTGTCGATGTGCAGGATGACCTGAAAGCGATAGAACAATTCCAGCTAGAAGACTGGGTATCGAAACGCTTAAAACATGAAAATCTGCTGCAATGCTATCCACATAAGGGCAGCAAGAAGTTTTTATTTCAAAGTTATGAATACTTGCAAGGGGAAAACCTAAGTCGCTGGCTGCATCGTCAAAAAACTGCTTTAACTTTACAACAGTTGCTCCCGATCATTGAGCAGGTGGCCAAAGCATTGAATGCCATGCACCGTCTTGAAATGCTGCACCAGGATGTACGGCCAGAAAATGTCATGCTGCTCGAATCAGCCGATACCTTGAAAGTGAAACTGATTGATTATGGGTCGGCGGCGGTCAGAGGTCTGGTTGAACTGAATCCTAAACATGCAGATGTTCCTTTGGGAACCTTGGCCTTTATGGCACCTGAGTATTTTATTGGACACTCGCCCTCAGTAAAATCAGATCAGTTCTCGCTGGCGGTGATGAGTTATTATTCATTGACCCGACAATTACCTTATGGGACAGACCTCGCGCGCTGCAAGACCGAAAAGACCTTAAAGCAGGTTCGATATCATCCACTTTATGAATATCGACCGGATCTGCCACATGGCTTGGACGCCATCTTTAAAAAAGCGCTTTCCATTCGCCCAGAGCAGCGCTATGAAGCACTTTCAGCATTTATATATGATCTGAAACACCCAGATCTCAAATTTAAAAAATCAGTTTCACGTCCTATGCTTGAAAAGCATCCAGTCACTTTCTGGAAATCCTGCACAGCGATTCTGTTTTTGTTATTGCTCTGGATATTTGCACTGTATTTTAGCCAATGAAAATAATTCAAATAGGCTATTGAACGATTTTTTTGACTGGATTAAAAAATCGGATCTGATTTAAGCTGAGATTCAGTCAAAATATCTATTTATTCTTATTGCAGATTTTTATATTTTTACGATGATTGACTCTGTGTTTTCGAAGATTATCCCTATAAAATAGAAAGTGCAGTTAAAATCTAAGTAAGCATAAAAACATTGGAATAATAATTGCTTATTTTTAATACCATTAGAATAAAAAGGCAGATGAGACATGAAAATTCAATTTTTTAAGCTGATTTTAATCTTGAGCAGCAGCATGGTGATGAGCCAAACCAGTCTCGCCGGAGATGGTGGCTTGCGTTTTGCTGAGAAAAATCAGGAAATAGCGGCACAAATTAAGGCCAAGAAAAAAACGGCAGAAATACAAGCGCAGTCCCTACAAGCAAAAGCCTCTACAGAAACGAAATAGTAAAATAGCACTCATCCAAGAAGGTGAGCTGTTCAGTTTAGATCAGATGTATAAGATGTGGTGATGCGAAAAACTAGTCCCTAACTTTTTAATACTGAAAAAAAACTCCCCATCTATTTTAAGAATGGGGAGTTTTTTATTTTACATCTCAGGGAAAATTACTGAATTTGTTCCTCATCCTGTCTTTCCTGACGCAGCTGATCACGTTGTCTCTGTGGATCATGAAGGCCTAATTGACCTCGCTGGATCTCACGATCCTGCTTTTCTTGAGGATCAAGTTGTTCTTCAGTGAGTTCTTCATCATTTCGATCGATTGGATTCGACATAGTCTTTCATCCTCTAAAATACTTTCTAATTTTTATTGTATGAGTGCAGCAAAATTATTCTGTGACTTTTATGCCTGAGTTAGTTTTCTATCTTGTTGCTGCTGTAAGTTTAATCAATATTTTATGGGTTATTTTAATGATGGTTAAGTTAACCAAGAAAATTAAATTAATGAAATTAAGGGAATAGTAATTTAAACCTATAAACCTAATAGTTGAATATATCTCATTATTCTGGTTTTGAAATGAGAAAAACTAAATAAAATAAGAAAAATGGGTTATGCTTAAGACAGATTAAGTGTCATCCGTCTTTTAAATTTCCGGTATTTTTCATGATAGAACTTCGCCATTTAAGAACTTTAACTGCTCTGCGGGAGCATGGTTCTCTGGTTGCAGCAGCAAGTGATTTATGTTTAACCCCATCAGCCTTGTCACATCAGCTACGTGAACTCGACCAATGGTTTGGCGTCGAAGTGGTCAATCGGCGTAGTCGCCCTGTGAGCTTTTCAAATGTTGGGGAGCGATTGCTAAAACTGGCAGATGAAATATTACCGCAAGTTCAAATTGCACAGAGTGATATCAGCCGAATTGTGCATGGTCAGACCGGACGAATTGTTTTTTCCTCTGAATGTCATAGCTGTTTTGACTGGTTGATGCCGCTACTCAATCAATACCGGATGCAATATCCGGATGTAGACCTGGACTTTGCCTCAGGTTTTGAGTCGAATCCGCATGAATTATTGCAAACTGGAGAGTTTGATCTTTTAATTACGGCTGATCCGATTGCGCTTAAAGGCATTGAATATTTTCCGATATTTGAATACGAATCACGCTTGGTTTTATCCAATACCCATCCACTAGTACGTGCTAAAGAGATTACTGTTCAGGAACTTGCTGAAGAAACGCTAGTAACTTATCCGGTGGATAAACACCGTTTGGACATCATGTCGCGTTTGTTTATTCCAGCTAATATTCTACCAAAAGCCATTCGTACCACCGACTTGACCCAAATGCTGATTCAGCTGGTGGCAAGTGGCCGCGGGATTGGTGCACTGCCAGACTGGGTGGTAAATGAATATGAGCAAAAAGGCTGGGTGACATCACGCCGTTTGGACTGTGTGGCGCCTGAAGGCTTGCGTCGTACTTTATACGCCGGCTATCGCATAGAAGAAAAACAGAAAGATTATTTTGAAGGCTTCTTGAAACAGCTGGATCGGTTTTCCAAAAAAAGACAGGTCTACTACAATTGATCAATGAATAGGTGAATATCTATAAGCCCGTGATTTTTAAAAATCCTGCATCATCAGGATTTTTAAAAATAGACTTTTTTCTCTCAAGAATTTCAATTTTTCTATAAGATGATGAGGTTACTTTTGTCTACTTCGAGTCAGAAAATATACAACTTCTGTCAACTTTAGAAATTAAAGAACTGGTTTGGTCGATTATAAATTTTTCTAATTATCACATTTTGCCAAGTAGAAATACATCTGTGCAGAATTAAATTACATATTATTAAATATCAGTTACTTAAAAATTAAGTTCTTGGAACTTGTGAGGATGTGGTTCTGATCTTGCAAGTTGATTTTTAATAAAAAGATTAAATAAAATGAAAGAACATACGCTGATCAGTCAATTTTTTGGCACAAAATAACTCCTGAAAATAACAATGTTGATCTATGCTACAGCATAAATTTTAAACTGATTTCCTTTCATAAAACGGAATCACTTATACAGGACTGTATAAACTCGCCATGCACATGACAAAAATTCCTCTCAAGAAAAGCCCGCTGAGCCTCATGATTCTGTCGATTGTCTCAGGTCATCTTTATGCTGAAACTGCCGTAGAACCGGGCAACGTTCAACAGCTGAATACCATTGTGATCAGCGCTGAGCAAAATGCCAATCCGCAGCAGCAATATCAGAAAGAGCTGGCTCAGGTTTCAGGAGGAACGAATTTTATTGGCGAGCAGCAGTTAGAACAGCAGCGACTTGCGACCACAGCCGATGTGTTCCGTTTACAGCCAGGAATTTATGCCCAGTCTGCAGGAAATGAAGGTGCAAAAGTCTCAATCCGTGGTTCAGGAATCAACCGGACTTCAGGTGCACACGCATCCGGTACGCACGTCCTGATTGACGATATTCCATTTACCGGACCGGGCGGTACAGCGTATGAACTGCTAGAACCCTGGTGGATTGATCATGTCGGGGTTTATCGCGGAGCCAATGGCTTTAAACAGGGTGGACTGGCCTTAGGTGGAACAATCAACTATAAATCCAAGACTGGCGCTGATCAGGATGGCTCTGAACTAAAATATGAAATGGGCAGCCATGGTTATCAGAAATATCAGTTTAGTACCGGCCGAAAGCTGGATCAGATGGATTATTATCTGGCACTGACGGGTACCCAATTTGACGGAATTCAGGATCATGCTGAAGGCGATGGTAAGGGTCTGGCTTTTAATTTGGGTTATCAAATTAGTCCGGATATCAAAACCCGTTTTTATGCCCGTTACCGTGAGAGCAAACATTTAACTCCAGGGCGAATTACACAAGAACAGCTCAAAAATGATCCTGAAGCAGCGAATAGCTTTAATTTAGCGGTAGATGCCAAACGGATTCAGCCGGGCAGTACTTGGCTGGCCAATACCACGACCTGGAATTTACAGGATGATGCTAAACTGACCGGCAGTCTGGCTTATCATCATTATCCGCTGGATTTACGTGAAAGCAGTTATCGTACTAATGTCGATTATGAAGATATTACAGCGCGCTTCCAGTATGAAAGGCCTTATCAGTTTCTAGGTCTGGAGCATCAGGGGCGTATTGCCTTGCGCACTACCACACACCGCCCGGACAGTGGGGTTACTGAAACTTTAAGATTTAATACAGAAATTGGTAATCAAACTTATCCGGCAGACACAGTTACCCGCCGTTATACCTATCGTGGTTCAGACAACGTGCTGCAATTTGATCAGGAAACTACATTAAATGATCAGTTCAAATTAGATCTGGGATTGGCAGCTGTGTATACCCATCGGGAAAGTGAAGTGACTTATGCAAATATTATTCCCGACCCAGATTTAGGTCCTGATGTAGATCCTAAAGTCAGTCGTTATGAATGGAATTTTGCACCACGAGTTGGATTGACCTATCAGCCAAATGACTCTGTGCAATGGTTTGCTAATTTAAGCCGGAGTATTGAACCGGCACATCCTTGGGCAATGGCTTGGTCTTCACCTTATTACTATTCTAAAGACAGTGGAGCTGCATCAAATCGAGTACGTGCGCCAATCTATTTGGATACGCAAACCACCAATAGTTTTGAACTGGGGGGGCGTGGACAATCAGGTTTTGGAGACTGGGCACTGAGCTACTATTATTCCAAGATTAAAAAGGAGCTATTGTCTTCTGAAATGATTAAAAATTACGGGAATGATTCTGATTCTACTACTTCAGAGGAAAGAATTAGTGTAGAAGCAAATGCGACACCAACGATTCATCAAGGGGTGGAGCTAAGTCTGGATACGCCATTGCATGAATCCGAATATGGCGAACTGCGTCTGCAACAAGCTTATACGCTTAGCGATTTTCAGTATAAAAATGATCCATTGTTTGGTAAGAACCAGTTACCGGGGATTCCAAAACATCTTTATCAGGCTCAACTGAGTTATGCTTTGAATAATGGCCTCTATATTGGTCTGAATACTGAATATGCATCCAAAATGGCACATGATTATGCCAATAGCCGATTCAGTGACGACTATCAGATCTGGGGCATTGACTTGGGTTATGCACCAGAACATCAATCATGGAAAACTTGGATCAACTTTAAAAATATCACCGATGAAAAATATGCTGCGGTCGTGATTCCTGGTTTAAATGATCAAGGCGCTGATGTAGCGCGATCTTCGCCAGGTGAAGGTTTTTCTACTTATGCCGGTGTGTCATTTAAATTTTAATTATTTAAAATCAAAAAAAGAGCGGTAAAAACCGCTCTTTTTATTTATTGATAGAAAGGATTTATCAGGTTTCCAAAATTCCGGTAACGCCTGTCACAATCATATCAATGGCAATCGTACCAATCAGAAGCGCTGCAACACGACCGACAATATCGACATACAGGTCAATGTAGTTGGAATATTTATGCTGTAAATGATCATGCAGGTATTTCATCAGAATTAGCAAGCTACAGGTCAGAAACAGGGTAAAGAAAATCACCAGAATGGTTTGCATTAAACTGAGCTGAATCCCGGTAATCACGGAAGCCGAAATGGTGCCGGGACCGATCATAAACGGCATGGCAATCGTACCCGCCAGATGACTGGGCGCTCCACGCATCACACCAATCGTATCAGCACCTTCAAAGACATAACGATAGCCGATCACCAAAAAGATAATACCGCCAAAAATCTGGAAGGACTCAAACCGTACATGCAAGACTTCATTAAAGAAGGCTTCACCGGTTTTTGCAAAAATGATGAACACAATAAAGCTGATCAGACTGCCTTGAATCAATGCCATGTTGAATACTTTTGCATCGGAATTACGGATAATTCCGAGCATGTAAATACTCATCAAAAATGGATTGAGCAGGGAGAAAAACAGGGCAAAGGCATTCAAACTTTCTGACATCATTGAGTCCTTCCGTAGTTGAGAGATCCTAGATTTCACGATCCGGGAACAGCGGACGTTTACCTGGGCTAATACGGTTAATATGTAGATACATCATATGGCGTTCATATTTATCCAGGATGTCATTGATCACCTGTTCCTTACTGTAACCGACCAGATCGTTTCCCTGAGAGCCTTCAAACAGATAACTTTCCAGACGATAGTAATAACGTTTGGTTCGTTTACCACGTGAACTGAAATTTGGCGTGTCATAGCGTACCGGCCATATTTCGTAGACAAAGTTTTCTTCTTCATCGAGCTGAATGGTCAGATCCAGATGATACAGTTCAGGTTCTTCCTCAAGCGATTTTTCCTGAATATTTACTTGAATACCTTTGTCAATTAACTCGGTTGCAACGGCCTCAATGGCTGGTTTGCAAACATTGTCCAGCATGGTCCGCGTCTGGGACAGGCTTGGATGCAGCATGACCCGGCTCAGACGCTTCTTCCAGTTCAAAATATCCACATTACCGACCACAGGTGCCGCATTCAGGCTGGTGCTTGCCTGACGAAAATCCTCCAGACGCAAGGACTTATACAGTCCCGCCATCACAAAGAAAATGACGAAACTAAAAGGCAGACCCATAATAATTGTGGTGTTCTGTAATGCTGTCACGCCATTCGCCATGAGCATTGCCAAAGTCAGCAAACCGATGGCAATGGCCCAGAACACACTCAGCCAGCGCGGTGAATCATGTTCAATATTAGTGAATTTGGTCGTGAAATTTCCCAATACCAATGCCCCCGAGTCCGCTGAGGTCACATAGAACAGTAAGCCGGTAATGGTGGCGACACCTGCAGTAAACATAAAGCCTGGATACTGCGCCAGCAGATCATAAAAACCATGTGCCGGATTTTCTAAAACTGTCGTAGCAAGTTGAGTATTACCATCAAAAATCACGCTGTATAAAGCACTGTTACCGAAAATAGACAACCAGGTCAGGGTAAATAACAGAGGAATAACCAAAGTCCCGGTGACAAATTCGCGAATGGTACGACCACGGGAAATACGGGCCAGGAACAGACCAACAAAAGGTGACCAGGCGATCCACCATGCCCAGAAGAACAGGGTCCAGCTATTCATCCACTCTTTCGGTTGTTCAAAAGGAAAACTGGTTAAAGAAAGTTTCGGGAACTGGCTGATATAGTCACCAAAATTTTGAATCAAGGCGGCTAATAAAAACTCGGTATTGCCTACAAACAGAATGAATAGCAGCAGCCCAATTGACACATAGATATTAATCTCAGACAGGATCCGGATGCCTTTATTGACACCGGCAGTGACTGAAATAATAGTAATAATCACAGCAACGGCGATGAGTGCGGTTTGAATCCAGATATTTTCTGGTAAATCAAACAATACATGCAGGCCATAATTTAATTGCACAACGCCAATCCCGCAGGTGGTGGCAATCCCGAAAATCGTGCCGAGTACTGCAGCCGTATCCACAGTATGGCCAATTGGACCATTAATTTTTTTTCCAAAAATAGGATAGAGTGCTGATCGAATGGTGAGCGGTAAATTATAGCGATAGCTGAAATAACCTAGCGCGACCCCAATCAGTGCATACATACTCCAGCCGGTTAAACCGTAGTGAAACAGGGTCCATACCATGGACTGGCGCGCAGCTTCGAAGGTTTCACCTTCGCCTACAGGCGGATTTATATAATGCGAAAGCGGTTCCGCCACTGAGAAAAACATCAGGTCAATCCCGATTCCGGCAGAAAATAGCATCGCCGACCAACTCAACAGGCTAAATTCTGGCTTGGAATGTTTGGGGCCTAATTTAATCTCGCCATAACGGGAACAGGCGATAAAGACGATAAAAACCAGATACAGCGTTGCCGCTAGCAGGTAATACCAGCTAAAGGTACGACTGACCCAGTTTAAAATATTGATAATGACTTGATTGGCTTGTTCATTAAATAAAATGGTAATGATAGAAAACAGCAGAATAAGTGTCGCCGAAAAATAAAAAACTACTTTATTCAGACCATCTTGCATCTCTTCATTTTTCTTTTGCATAAATCCATGACCATCGTGTTGTTGCCGGATGATCTACAGTGCAGTGTGATTTAAAAGCAAAAGCCTGCGGTAAAGCTTCCTTGTTTTCGTGAATTACAAACTTTTGCAAATCCAAAACAAACTGCGCTGTACATCAAGGGTGAGCTGGCACTATAATTTTTATTAATTGAACGTTCAATTAAAAAAGCGTTTATGAATTGTTACATCATTCAGCTATTTGCTTTAGCAGAGTGACTTTCTATTGTTATATCCGTTATTCAGGTTAGTCTTATGCCAAAAGTTGGTATGCAACCGATCCGTCGCCAGCAACTGATCGATGCCACCTTAGCTGCAGTGAATGAGCTAGGTTTTGCAGAAGCTTCAATTAGTCAGATTGCTCAGAGGGCAGGTGTCTCAACCGGCATCATAAGTCATTATTTTCAAGGTAAAAATGGCTTGATTGAAGCCACAATGCGTTACTTATTGCAGCAATTGGGTAAATCTGTTGCACAGATAAAGATACAGGTTGATGACTTACCGGAGCAGCGCTTACTGGCGATCGTACGTGGTAATTTTGCTGCTCCACAAACCGACAAGGCGGCCATGAAAGTCTGGTTGGCGTTCTGGGCTAGCAGTTTGCATCAACCTGAGTTACATCGGTTACAGCAGATCAATCATTACCGCTTACATTCCAACCTTAAATATGAATTCATGAAAAAGTTGAATAAAGACCAGGCAGAGAAAGCCGCTCAAGGTTTGGCAGCATTGATTGATGGATTCTGGTTAAGAGGTGCTTTGGTAAATGGCGAAATTGACCCAGAACTGCCGATTGAACTGTGTAGTGAATATATCCGGCAACAACTCAAATAACCCACCTGCGAGGAAATTCCATTGACAACATTCAAACTGCAACGTCCTTATATTCATGGACAATATGTCGATGCAACGTCCAATAGCACGTTTCAAACGATTAATCCTGCAACAGGCGAAATTCTGGCAGACGTGCAGGTATGTACGCGAAAAGATATCGATCGCGCTGTTGAATCGGCACAACAAGGACAAAAAGTCTGGGCAGAAATGACGGCGATTCAACGTTCCCGTATTTTGAACAAGGCTGTTGCCATCCTCCGTGAACGTAATGACGAGCTGGCGCGTTTAGAAAGTCTCGACAGTGGTAAAGCTTTCAGTGAAACATCCACCGTCGATATTGCGACAGGTGCAGATGTACTCGAATACTATGCAGGTATTTTGCCAGCATTAGAAGGCCAGCAAATCCCGCTCAGAAGCAGTTCGTTTGTTTATACTCGCCGTGAACCTTTGGGTGTGGTTGCCGGGATTGGTGCATGGAATTATCCGGTTCAAATTGCCTTATGGAAATCTGCACCTGCACTGGCAGCAGGCAATGCCATGATCTTTAAAGCCAGTGAAGTGACGCCTTTAACTGCATTAAAACTGGCAGAAATTTATACTGAAGCAGGTGTGCCGCATGGTGTCTTTAATGTGGTTACCGGCAGTGGTGAAATTGGTGGTTATCTGACTTCGCATCCTGATATTGCCAAAGTGTCGTTTACCGGTGGCGTTTCTACCGGCAAAAAGGTCATGGCGCAAGCTGCAAATTCTAGCCTGAAAGAAGTCACGATGGAGCTGGGCGGTAAGTCTCCGCTGATTATCTGTGAAGATGCCGATCTGGATTTGGCGGCCGATATTGCCATGATGGCCAATTTCTATAGTTCCGGTCAGGTGTGTACCAACGGTACTCGCGTATTTGTGCCTTTGGCATTGAAAGCAGAATTTGAAGAAAAGATTTTGCAGCGTGTTGAACATATCCGTATGGGTGATCCACTTGATCCTGAAACCAATTTCGGTCCGGTTTCCAGCTTTGAGCATATGGAAAAAGTGCTGGGCTATATCGAAAAAGGCAAGATAGAAGGGGCACGCCTATTATGTGGCGGCGGCCGTGCTAAGGATGAACAGTTTGTCCAAGGAGCTTATGTCCTGCCAACCGTATTTACCGACTGCCGTGATGACATGACCATTGTACGTGAAGAAATCTTCGGTCCAGTCATGAGCATCCTGAGTTATGACACCGAGCAAGAAGCCATTCGTCGTGCCAATGATACCGATTATGGTCTGGCTGCAGGTGTCGTCACACCAGACTTAGCCCGTGCACACCGAATTATTCATCAGGTAGAAGCGGGTATCTGCTGGATCAATACCTGGGGTGAATCGCCTGCAGAAATGCCTGTCGGTGGTTATAAACATTCCGGTGTTGGACGTGAAAATGGGCTTGTGACCTTGCAGCATTACACCCAGACCAAATCGGTTCAGGTCGAACTCAGTCCTTTCCAATCTGTATTTAGCGCATAAGGGGGATTTGATGAATTACGACTATATTATTATCGGTGCGGGCTCTGCGGGTAATGTTCTGGCAGCGCGTTTAACTGAAGATCCAGATACTAAGGTGCTATTACTTGAGGCAGGTGGCCCGGACTATCGTCTGGATTTTAGAACCCAGATGCCGGCTGCTTTAGCTTATCCTTTACAAGGACGCCGTTATAACTGGGCCTATCTGACCGATCCAGAACCCCACATGAACAATCGCCGTATGGAATGCGGCCGTGGTAAAGGTCTGGGCGGATCTTCACTGATTAATGGCATGTGCTATATCCGTGGTAATGCTATGGATCTGGAACAGTGGGCCAGCCTTAAAGGTCTGGAACACTGGAACTATGCGCAGTGTCTACCCTATTACAAAAAAGCTGAAACCCGCGATATTGGCGGCAATGACTATCATGGCGATTCAGGCCCGGTTTCAGTCGCAACGCCTAAGAATGGTAATAATGAGCTGTTTCATGCCATGGTCGAAGCTGGGGTTCAAGCCGGTTATCCACGTACTGATGACCTGAATGGCTATCAGCAGGAAGGTTTTGGGCCGATGGACCGTACTGTAACGCCGCAAGGCCGTCGTTCCAGTACAGCACGTGGTTATCTCGATATAGCCAAAGGCCGGGATAATCTCACGATTATTACCCACGCCATGACCAACCGTATTCTGTTTAATCGTAATCAGGCGATTGGTGTGGAATATTTTGAAGGACAAAATACCTTACAGCCGATTCAGGTCTTTGCAGACCGTGAAGTATTGCTATGTGCAGGTGCAATTGCCTCGCCGCAAATCCTGCAACGCTCCGGTGTAGGTCCGGCCGAACTGTTAAAAAGTCTGGATATTCCGGTGGTTCAGGACCTGCCGGGTGTGGGTGAAAACCTGCAAGACCATCTGGAAATGTACTTACAATATAAGTGCAAAAAACCGGTCAGCTTATACCCAGCATTAAAATGGTATAACCAGCCCATGATTGGCGCAGAATGGTTATTCCTGGGTAAAGGCATTGGTGCCAGCAACCAGTTTGAAGCGGGTGGCTTTATCCGTTCTTCGGATGAGTTTGAATGGCCAAACATCCAGTATCACTTCCTGCCAGTGGCGATTAACTATAATGGGACCAATGCTATTCATGAACACGGCTTCCAGGCTCATGTCGGTTCCATGCGTTCACCATCTCGTGGTCGGGTTCGCCTGAAATCCAAAGATCCGTTTGAACATCCAAGTATTCTGTTCAACTATATGAGTACTGAACAGGACTGGCGCGAATTCCGTGATGCCATCCGTATTACCCGTGAAATTATGCATCAGCCCGCCCTGGATCCCTATCGTGGTGAAGAAATCAGTCCGGGCAAAAATCTGCAAACTGATGCAGAAATTGATGAATTTGTTCGTAATCATGCAGAAACAGCGTATCATCCGTCCTGTAGCTGTAAAATGGGTGAGGATGACATGGCGGTTGTCGATGGTTATGGACGCGTACATGGAATGCAGGGGTTGCGTGTGATTGACGCCTCGATTATGCCTTTGATCATTACCGGTAACCTCAATGCAACTACGATTATGATCGCTGAAAAACTGGCAGACCATATTCGTGGCAAACCTGCTCTTGCGCCTTCATCTGCACCTTTTTACAAGGCGCCTCGCGCTTAAATTATGGTTTTATTCCTGCCGCCTAGCAAAGCAGGAGTAAAGCGAATTTCAATTTTGTCCCAAAGCGGAGATAAAACCTCGACTGCTTTCGGTTTTATCTCCGCTTTACTTAAGTTGACAAAAATAACTAATGATGCGAAAAGGTTTTTTTAGTTAACAGATGTTCACACATGCCTAGAATTGTTTCTGTACCACTTAGTTTAGAACAGCGAGAACGACTCATTTTTCTGGTCAA
>NZ_JBWZQN010000074.1:0-15086 GCF_056724605.1 Prolinoborus fasciculus
TGAGAAAGCCCATATAAATGGGTAATGTACAAGTTGCTGTAGAAGCATGTTTAGTTCGTCTGATCACAGATACGTTATAAACTATTGTAATACTTTTTTGAATCCGTCAATGCGTAAGTCCTATATAATGAGAAAATCATTTAAAATTGCTATGATATGTCACTTAAGTCGAAGGAAAAGTGCAGACCTTATAAATAAAACGAGTCTAAACTTGGAATTTGCATGAAAAAAACAATTAAAGCCTTGTTGAAATAAAGTAAATAAACTTTCATGGCCTGAGGTTTGTGATTACAATTGATTACTTAAATCAGATTTCCTGCTCCATTTTTTGAATTGAAGAATTAAACCGTGACCGAAGCTCAGCAAAAACAGCCTAAACATGTCATGATGATGGCCGCAGGTACAGGTGGACATGTGTTTCCAGCGTTAGCTGTTGCCAAAGATTTACAACAAAAAGGTATACAGGTTTCATGGTTGGCCACGCCCGTAGGCATGGAAAACCGCCTGTTAAAAAACCAGAATATTCCCATTTATCAGATCGATATTCAAGGTGTGCGTGGCAATGGTTTTGTGCGTAAAGCCTTGGCGCCTTTTAAAATTATGAAAGCCACCTTAAGTGCCATGAAATTCATGAAACAGCTTCAGGTCGATGCCGTGGCAGGCTTTGGTGGTTATGTGGCAGGCCCGGGTGGTTTGGCTGCGCGTATCTTAGGTATTCCGGTGCTGATCCATGAACAGAATGCAGTTGCCGGTTTTACCAATACCCAATTGTCGCGTGTGGCAAAGACGGTGTGCCAGGCTTTTCCAAATACCTTTCCGGCCCAAGATAAAGTCGTGACTACGGGTAATCCGGTACGACAGGAAATTAGCGAAATTTTAAATCCATCCTGGCGTTATCAGGAGCGTGACAAGGCAGGATTGCCCTTACGTATTCTGATCGTTGGTGGGTCTTTGGGGGCGCAAGCCTTAAATGAACGGGTTCCGGAAGCTTTAAAGCAACTCAATGTGCGATTAAGCGTCTATCATCAGTGTGGGCAAAACCATGCCGAGGCGACCCGGGCACGTTATGAAAATGCACCGGCCAGTCTACAAGTTGAAGTACAGCCTTTTATTGAGGATATGGCCAAAGCCTATTCTGATGCCGATCTGGTGATTTGCCGTGCCGGGGCTTTGACCGTCACTGAAATTGCCACTGCCGGGGTGGCTGCGATTTTTGTGCCGCTTCCAAGCGCAGTGGATGATCACCAGACGGCCAATGCCGGTTTCCTGGCCAATATCAATGCGGCAAAGATTTGCCCGCAGGCCACGATGACCCCGGAAAGTTTAACAACATTATTAGAGCCGATGCTGAATCGCCAGCTGTTAATGGAAATGGCCGTGAAAGCACGCCGACAGGCTCAACCCGATGCGACTCAACATGTGGTCCGTTTAATTCAAGAATTGTAATCCGAGTAAACTATGTCTCCAACAACCCCAGCTGAACAAGCGAAAAAGTTAATCAAAGTGCCGGAAATGCGCCGTATCAAACACATTCATTTTGTGGGGATCGGTGGCGCAGGCATGTGTGGTATTGCGGAAGTGCTGAAAAACCAGGGCTATAAAGTTTCCGGTTCAGATATCAAGGCATCCAATACCACCGCACAGCTGGAAGCGAATGGCATTAAAGTCTATATCGGACATACTGCAAATAATATTAAGGGCGCCAACGTGATCGTGGTTTCTACCGCGATTGATAAAGAAAATCCGGAAATTAAAACCGCGATTGAAAACCGTATTCCTGTGGTTCGCCGTGCGGAAATGCTGGGTGAACTGATGCGTTACCGCCATGGTATTGCCGTTGCCGGCACGCATGGCAAGACCACCACCACTAGCCTGATCACCTGTATGCTGGCTGAAGAAAACATGGATCCAACCTATGTGATCGGTGGTTTGCTGAACCGTACCGGTATGAACGCAGCCTTGGGCGCCAGCCGTTATATCGTGGCCGAAGCCGATGAGTCAGATGCTTCTTTCCTGCACCTGGAACCGATGGCTGCCGTGGTGACCAATATTGATGCTGATCATATGGATACCTATGGCGGTAGCTTCGATGTCCTGAAAGATACTTTTATCCAGTTCCTGCAAAAACTGCCATTTTACGGCTTGGCTGTAGTCTGTGGTGATGATGCCAATATCCGTGAAATCATGCCGCGGATTGCACGTCCGTTACTGACTTATGGCTTCAATGAGGACAATGACATCCGCGCAGTAGATGTTGATCAGGATGGCATGCAAACCCACTTTACCGTATTGCGTAAAGAGCGTGAGCCATTGCGTGTAACGGTCAACCAGCCAGGTTTGCATAATGTGCTGAATGCCTTGGCCGCGATTGGTATAGCAACCGATGAAGGTGTGTCTGATGCTTCAATCTGCCGTGCACTGGAAGGTTTCAGTGGTGTGGGTCGTCGCTTTGAGGTTCAGGGTGAGTTTGCGATTGAGGGCGGTGACGTGAAACTGGTGGATGACTATGGTCATCATCCAAAAGAAGTCGAAGCGACGATTAAAGCTGCGCGTCAGAGTCATCCGGACCGTCGTCTGGTAATGATGTTCCAGCCACACCGTTATAGCCGTACCCGTGACTGTTTTGATGATTTTGTGGAAGTGCTTTCTACTGTAGACCAGTTATTGTTGCTGGATGTTTATCCTGCCGGTGAAAAACCGATTGTCGGGGCGGACAGCCGTACTTTGGCCCGCAGCATTCGCTTACGTGGTGAAGTCGAGCCGATTCTGGTTGATGCGACGGACGGCAACCTGAATCAGATCATGAGAAAAGTATTGCAAGCAAATGACTTGTTATTAACCCAGGGCGCAGGTAATGTTGGAGCAATCTCAGTCGAACTTGCACAAAATCACTTATATATAAAATAGTCATCTTGTGTGACTGAATTGAATTGACCAGATTGAAAAAAGTTTAAGGATATAAACGTGTCAAATGCTTCAAAATTCGGAAAAGTTGCCGTGTTGCTTGGTGGTAAATCTGCAGAGCGTGAGGTTTCTCTAGACAGTGGTACGGCGGTACTTGAGGCATTAGTGCGTTCAGGGGTCAATGCGGAAGCGTTTGATCCTCAGGAGCGTAGTGTCACAGAACTGGTAAATTATGATCGTGCTTTTATTGTATTGCATGGACGTGGCGGGGAAGATGGCCAGATCCAGGGCGCACTGGAATGGTTAAACGTGCCGTATACCGGTACCGGTGTACAAGGTTCTGCGATCGGCATGGACAAGGTCAAGACCAAGCAGGTCTGGCAGGGTTCGGAATTGCCGACAGCACCGTATCGCATTGTCACCAAAGACTCTGATGCGAACGACATTGTTAATGCTTTAGGCTTGCCTTTGATTATCAAGCCGGTACATGAAGGTTCCAGTATCGGCATGAGTAAGGTTGAGAAAATTGAAGATTTTGCAGAAGCAATTACCAAGGCAACTGAACATGATGCTGTGGTGATGGCAGAAAAATGGATTACTGGTCGTGAATATACCATTGTGGTTTTAAATGGTCAGGCGCTGCCGGTGATTCGTCTTGAACCGCCTCAAGATGTTGCCTTCTATGACTATGAAGCGAAATATCAGCGTAATGATGTGCAATATGGCATTCCATGTGGTTTAAGCGAAGCTGAAGAGCAACAGTTAAAAGCCTTGAGTTTGCGCGCATTCCAGGCAGTCGGTGCCAGTGGTTGGGGCCGGATTGATGCCATGCAGGATGAACAGGGCAACTTCTGGTTGCTTGAAGTCAATACCGTACCGGGCATGACCAGTCACTCACTGGTGCCAAAAGCGGCAGCTGCAGTCGGATACAGTTTTGATGAGCTGTGTGTCGCGATTCTGGAACAGACCTTGACTGGTTCGGCACACTAAATATGGCTCAACTTCCTGTTTCCATGCGCCGTAAACGTGCTGCGATTACTTCAATTCACGACAAGCCGCCGACACGCAAAGAAAAGCTGACCAATTTTGGTGGCTGGTTATTGTTGTGTATTGCGGTATTGGTGCTGGCCTTTGGAATATTGGGCTTATATAAAGTCATGACCAATAGTGACGTGGCAGAGCTGGGCGTGATAGGTACGCGCTCGGCTGCTGAACAGCGTCAGGTTATGCAATATGTGTCACCGATTGTGACCGAAAACTATTTTACTTCAGATCTGGAAGCGATCCGCGATCGTACTCTGGAATTATCCTGGGTGGATCGGGTCGTGGTGTCCCGAGCCTGGCCAAATGGCATTCGGGTGCGGGTGATGCCGCATCATGCAATTGCACGTTGGGGGACAGGGCGTTTATTGAGTGACAGTGGTGTTATTTTCACTGAAGTCATACCCAAGAATTATCAGGCATTACCGTTGCTACATGGGCCAGCGAGCCATGCAGAAACCATGATGCGTCGTTATAATGAAATTAATCAGTTATTTTTGCCACAAGGCATTCGTCTAAAAGAATTATATCTCACCGAGCGAATGACCTGGTTTATGCAGTTTGATTCGGGTTTAAGAATAATTGTGGATAAAGACCAGACTATGAGCAAATTACAACGCCTGAGCCATCTGTCTCAGAGCGATTTAAAGCCGGTCTGGTCTAAAATTTCGGCCATCGACCTGCGTTATCGCAATGGATTGTCGATACAGTGGAAAAATTCAATTCCGCCTAAAATTGTAAATGGACATTTTATTGTAACCATTGATGACACGGGCGTTGAGAATAAGGTAACAGTAAAGCCATAATGACCGGCTTTAAAAAATAGAGGCATTTAAAGCCATAAATCTAACAAACACGTAATGGTAGTAGTGAATAATGAGTGAAGCTGTTCCCTCGGTTGTGGCGATTGACATTGGGACACACAAAGTTTCAGTTTTGATTGGCAAGGTACACGCGCCAGACAATATCCAAGTGATTGGTATGGCCACCGCTCGTAACCGAGGCATGAGTAAAGGGAAAATTGTCAGTCTCGATAAAGTTATTAC
Source organism: Prolinoborus fasciculus (assembly GCF_056724605.1). The sequence goes on from NZ_JBWZQN010000074.1 coordinate 4,992, forward strand.
TGCAATTAAAAATGCCGTTCAAGAAGCAGAAGATATGGCGGAATGTCGTGTACATTCTGCCTGGGTCTCTATTCCAAGTGCCGAATTAAAAAGCTTTTATGCTTCAGGTCGCACCTCGATCGACAATAGCGAGCATGCGATTACCACCAGTGAAGTGGTGCGTGCACTGGAATTGGCCAAAGCCAGTCATTTGACTTCAGATCATTATCTGGTCAGTGCTGTGCCTCTGGGTTTTGAGCTGGACGACTCACCGGAATGGGTGTTAAACCCGATTCGGATGTCGGCACATAGCATGACCGGACACTATCATTTGATGATGCTGCCGATCAGTACCATGCAGAATATTGATCGCGCCCTGAAAGGTGCCAATATTGGTGTAGAAAAAATGGTGGTGTCGAGCTTGGCTACTGCTGAAGCCAGCCTGCTGAAAGACGAAAAAGAATATGGCGTATGCTTAGTAGATATCGGTGCCGGCACGACCAATGTTGCAGTGTATGTGGATGGTCGTTTGGCCTTAACCCATACCTTCCAACGTGGCGGTGAACATGTGACCCGTGATATTGCAGCAGTATTGCAAACCACGACCGAAGAAGCTGAACGTCTGAAATTATTGTATGGCTGTGTCGACCTGAAAGTGGTCAAGCCTGACCATATGATTCAGTTCCAAGGAATTGACGGGCCACAAACCATCAGCCGGATTGAACTGACTGAAATTATTATGGCTCGTTATGAAGAAATTCTGGGTCTGGTACGTGATGAGCTGGTGAAAAATGGTGCCATCCAGGGCTTGTATCATGGTGTGGTATTGACCGGTGATGCCAGTCATATCGAAGGGATGGTGAGTTTTGTTCGCCGTACCATGGGGGTCTCGGCGCATTTAGGTAATCCGCCGACTCAGGTGTATGCAGACGAACAACATCAGGCTGCTTTACGTCGCTCGCAATATAGTACGGTGGCTGGCTTGCTGATGTTTAGTCAGAGTGATACCCAGGACACGATTGTGGAACAGGATGATGTAGAGCGGTTGTCATTGGCTAAGCGGGTCAAAAGAGCCTTGTTTGGCTTTAATGACACCCTGAAATCAATCTTTTAAGTCGATTTTTATTGTGAATATTGTTGGGAAGATGTAGTTAATCGGGCTTGTACTTGACAAGTGAACGCATGAGCAGCATTCTTAAAAACAATTTTATTAAGATTAAGGCAGTATACGGGCTTAGTGACTGCCAATTATGAATTAGGAATTTTATAGGTCATGGCCTCATTTGAATTTTTCGAAGACGATCATAGCGATAGCAATGGTCAAGCCCGTTTCACTGTATTTGGTGTAGGTGGTGCGGGTGGTAATGCGGTACAACATATGTTGCAGTCCGATATCCAGGGCGTAAAATTTGTTTGTGCCAATACGGACAAACAGGCATTGGATCGCATGGAAGCCGAATTTAAAATTCAGCTGGGCGAGCAAAGTACCCGTGGTCTGGGTGCAGGTGCAAATCCGCAAGTCGGCCAGACCGCAGCAGAAGAAAGCCGTGAACTGATTCGCCAACAGCTTGAAGGGACCGATATGGTCTTTGTAACTGCGGGTATGGGCGGTGGTACCGGTACCGGTGCAGCGCCAGTGGTTGCTGAAATTGCGAAAGAAATGGGTATTCTGACCGTTGGTGTCGTGACCACGCCATTTAACTTTGAAGGCAAACGCCGTCTACAGTCTGCTGAAAAAGGGATTGAAGCGCTAGAGCAGCATGTAGACTCATTAATCATCATTCCAAACCAGCGTCTATTGAAAGTCTTCCGTGATATTTCAATGAAAGATGCCTATAAAAAAGCGGATGATGTATTGTTGAATGCAGTACGCAGTATTTTTGATTTGGTAGTCCGTCCTGGCCATATCAACCTTGACTTTGCTGACTTAAAAACAGCCATGAGCACTCGTGGTTATGCCATGATGGGTGTCGGTCTGGGTCGTGGTGAGAACCGTGCACGTCAGGCTGCTGAGCAGGCAATCCGTAGTCCATTACTCGACAACGTGACTATCATGAATGCCAAAGGCATTCTGATCAACGTGACTGGTGGCGATGACGTGACTTTCGGTGAAATTGAAGAAATTACTGATGTCGTGAACCAGATTGTCGATTTAGATGAGGGTCAAGTGTTCTACGGTACCGTTTTTGATCCGGATGCGCGTGATGAAATCAGCGTGACTGTGATTGCAACAGGTCTCACCCGTCATGCAGCGGATTCAGTTGAACCGACCAAACGTACTAATGTACAGGCAACTCGTCCAGCAGCAGCTGCACAGGCTGTGGTGGAAGATGATGATGTACCGGCAATTCAGCGTCAGCAGCATGAAACAGGTGCAGCAGCGAATCCAGCGGCGGCTTCAGTTTCTAGCCCGCGCCCAACGCCAATGAGCATTCAGGATTATCTTAAGAATCAACAGCGTAAATAACATGTAACATCATGTGTTTAGCTAGATTAGACAGGAAAGGTGGCTTTTAAGCCACCTTTTTGTTTTTTATCAATAGCCAAATATGCTAACGTATAGCGGTTTTATAGATGAACAGATGATAAAAGCATGTTGAAACAACGTACCCTGAAACGTGTCGTGAAAGCGAGCGGAATCGGTCTTCACAGTGGGCAAAAAGTCATGATTAACTTTGTGCCGCACCATGCCGATGGGGGAATTGTGTTTCGTCGTATTGACCTGAATCCGCCAGTCGACATTCCTGCCGATGCCATGCTGATTCAAGAAGCCTTCATGTGCTCGAACCTGGTTCAGGAAAATGCCAAAGTAGGCACCATTGAACATGTCATGAGTGCGATTGCTGGTCTAGGCATTGATAACCTGATTATTGAAGTGTCGGCCTCTGAAGTCCCGATTATGGATGGCAGTGCAGGTCCGTTTATTTACCTGCTCATGCAGGGCGGTTTGCAAGAGCTGGATGCCGCTAAAAAATTCGTCAAGATTATTAAACCGGTTGAAGCACTCATTGATGACAAACGTGCCATTTTTAGCCCACATGAGGGCTTTCAGCTGAATTTCACCATCGATTTTGATCATCCTGCCTTTAAAAAAGAACATCAGTCCGCCAGTATCGATTTTTCTACTGAAACCTTCGTTTATGAAGTCAGTGAAGCGCGTACCTTTGGGTTTATGAAAGATCTGGATTATCTCAAAGCCAATAATCTGGCGCTGGGTGCCAGCCTGGAAAATGCCATTGGTGTAGATGAAACCGGGGTCGTTAATGAAGAAGGTTTACGTTTCTCGGACGAATTTGTACGTCATAAAATTCTGGATGCCGTGGGTGATTTATACCTGCTCGGGCATCAGATTATTGCCAAATTTGATGGTTATAAATCTGGACATGCCTTGAATAATCAACTTTTACGCAATGTGAAAAGTGATCCAAGCTGCTATGAAATTGTAACATTTGATGACGAAGCCAATTGTCCAATCATGTATGTGAATGTGACATAAGTCATTGTGTTTGTGTCTTTATGTTTTTGTTATTGCTTTAATACTGTGATACACATCACATAATGTTTGCTTTTTAATTTATTACATTTGATTGCTATGTTACTTTTTATTGCTTGCCAAACGTAGTAAAGCTTGGCTAAGCTTAGGGTCGCTTATAAAGTCAGCAGCACTACGAAGTAATTCCTGTGTTTCTGCATTTAAGGCTCTTTCAGGTGTTGCTGAAACAGGTGATGTTTGCGAAGGATTCCGCAAGCAAACTTGAAGTTTAGTGAGATCTGTTAATTCATTTATTTGAGAGAGTTGTGAAATGTATTGCTTTTGAAGATAGGCCAATTGACTGATCATGGCCTGGTTTTCACCGGTAATCGTTAACACACCATTTTGATAGCAGACAACTTGCCAGCGTTCCGGTTGGGGCAATAGCGGTTGTACGAGTTTCGTAAGTTTCTGCCAGGCAGCGACTTGTGATGAGAGAAACGAAAAGTTTCCTGTTTTTATCTGTTTTCTTGTTTGTTGAAAAACGTTGACAGGTTCCGACATACATGATTCCTACATATTTATGTCTTAATCTTATGCGCTTCTTTTAGTGGATATCAAGGATAGAGATCTTCAAGGAACTCGATTAAAGCAGTTTAGAGAGGTTTTTTATGCATATGCGACGTATTTTGTTGGCATTTTCTTTATCAGTTTCAGCGGCTTCGGTTGCGTTCGCAGATTTAGTCAATCTAAATCAAGAAAATGGTTCAACAGATCGTATCGAGCAATTGACGCGTACTCTGGCACAGGGTGCATATACTCATCCAGATGATATCGATATTCCAGCACAGACTAAATTGAATGTTCAACTTCGTGAGAAACCAGTTGAACTGAACAATCGAACGCTTGCTCAGAAGTATGCCAATACTTCATCCAATAAAGCGGCAGCAAACAGTGCTTATTCTTGGCTAATTTCTCATCCTTTACCTAATTCTCGCGTAAGTTCAAATTACGGTGGTCGTACCATGAGTGGCCGTGCTGAAAATCATTCAGGCCTTGATCTTGCAGCGCCAAGTGGTACACCAATCTATGCAACAGGTCCAGGAATTGTGACCAAATCAGGTTGGGGCACAGGTTATGGTCAATACGTTGAAATCAATCATGGCAATGGCTATTTAACGCGCTATGCCCATGCTTCACGTCTTATTGCACGTGTGGGAGAGCAGGTGCAAGCAGGTGATCATATTGCCAACGTTGGCTGTACTGGTCGCTGTACCGGTCCACACTTACATTATGAAGTAGTAAAAGACGGTCAACGTAAAAACCCATCTACTTATTTGGCCATGTTACCTTAAGTATAGACCTGAATAACAAGAAGCATCTCTATACATAAAAACCTCCAATAAGCATTTTAAAGCGTTTAAACTGCAGGCTCTTCAAGTCAACTTGAAGGGCTTTTTGTTTTATCACTTTTAAGTCTCATATTATCACCAACTATTATAATGATTGTATAATAAATCGCCTTTATTGACTATTTTTTGTTATGTAGTGTAATTATACGTCACCCATCATTTAGTTCCTAAATAGTACTGCTAAATCGCATTCAGCTAAGGCCATACCTGCAGAGGTCTTAAATATGGTACATATAAGACATTAGATTAGGCTTTTAGGAACTGTAGATTATGGCGTTTTATGGCGATACAGACGCGCAAGAAACCCAAGAATGGCAAGATGCATTTGACTCTGTTTTGCAGCACATGGGCACTGAGCGTGCAGCATTTTTGTTAGAAAAACTTTATCAACGCGCAATTGCAAAGCATGTTCCTATTCAGCGTTTAAATACTCCCTACTTAAATACGATTTCTGTTGAAGAACAGCCTGCAATGCCAGGCGACCAGGACATGGAGCGCCGTATTCGCGCGCTGATCCGCTGGAATGCCTTGGCAATGGTATTACGCGCGAATAAAACCGGTGACGATCTCGGTGGTCACCTAGCGAGTTTTGCTTCTTCCGCAACCCTTTATGATGTGGGCTTTAACCACTTCTTCCGTGCCAACAGCGACAGCTTTGGCGGCGACATGATCTATTATCAAGGTCACTGTGCACCGGGTATTTACGCGCGTTCATTTTTAGAAGGCCGTTTGACTGAAGAGCATCTGAATAATTTCCGTCGTGAAGTGGGTGGTAAAGGTTTGCCATCTTATCCGCATCCTTATTTGATGCCGGACTACTGGCAGTTCCCGACCGTATCGATGGGTCTGGGTCCAATCATGTCAATTTATCAGGCACATATCCAAAAGTACCTGATGAACCGTGGCCTGATTAAAGAAGAAGATCGTAAGGTTTGGGCTTATCTGGGTGATGGTGAGATGGACGAGCCGGAAAGCTTGGGTGCAATTTCTCTGGCAGGTCGCGAAAAGCTCGACAACCTGATTTGGGTAGTGAACTGTAACTTGCAACGTCTGGATGGTCCGGTACGTGGTAATGGCAAGATCATTCAGGAACTTGAGTCATTATTCCGCGGCGCAGGCTGGCGTGTGATTAAAGTTGTGTGGGGCCGTCATTGGGATCCACTACTGGATAAAGATAAATCCGGTGCACTGAAAGCAGTGATGGAAGAAGCAGTTGATGGCGATTTCCAGCGTTACCAGGTAAAAGGTGGTGCTTACGCGCGTGAAAAGTTCTTCGGCAAATATCCAGAAGCAGCTGAGTTGGTTAAAGACTTAAGCGACGAAGATATTGATAATCTGAACCGCGGTGGTCACGACCCGTACAAAGTCTTTGCTGCTTATGCCGAAGCATGTACGGCCAAAGGTCAGCCGACCGTGATTCTGGCAAAAACCGTGAAAGGTTATGGTTTGTCGGAAGAAATCGAAGCAGTCAACAAAACTCATCAAATCAAGAAGATGCAAATCAATTCCTTGAAATATGTGCGTGATCGTTTCAACCTTCCTTTCACCGACGAACAGCTTGAAGAAGTACCGTTCTACCGTCCAAGCGAAAATTCCCCTGAATTGAAATATATGAAGGCACGTCGTGAAGCGCTAGGTGGTTACCTGCCTGCACGTCGTAAGGAAAGCGAACAGCTAGCGATTCCTGGACTTTCAGTATTTGATTCGGTCTTGGCCGGTTCAAATGGTAAAGAACAATCGACCACGATGGTGATGGTGCGTTTAATCTCTGCACTTCTTAAAGAGAAAGCGATTAAAGACCGTGTTGTGCCAATCGTGCCTGATGAAGCCCGTACTTTCGGTCTGGAAGGGATGTTCCGTCAGCTCGGTATTTATGCCGCGCATGGCCAGAAATATACCCCGGAAGACCAAGAACAGCTGATGCATTACCGTGAAGCCAAAGACGGTCACATGTTGCAGGAAGGGATTAACGAAGCCGGTGCGATGAGTGCATGGGCAGCATTGGCGACCAGTTATTCAACCAATAACCTGCCAATGATTCCGATGTACATGTACTACTCGATGTTTGGTTTCCAGCGTATCGGTGATATTGCATGGGCAGCCGGCGATGCACAGGCACAAGGTTTCTTGCTGGGTGCAACCGCAGGTCGTACTACACTGAACGGTGAAGGCTTGCAGCATCAGGATGGTCATTCACACATCTTGGCCAATACCATTCCAAACTGTGTCTCTTATGACCCATGTTTCGGTTATGAATTGGCAGTGATCGTGCATGACGGTTTACAGCGTATGTATGTGAACCAGGAACGTGTGTTCTATTACCTGACCGTGATGAACGAAAACTACGAGCATCCGGAAATGCCAAAAGGTGTTGAAGAAGGCATTAAGCGTGGTATGTACTTACTGGAAGAAGATGAAAAAGCCACTGTTCAGTTACTGGGCTCAGGTGTAATCCTGCGTGAAGTGATCAAGGCGGCGAAGATTCTGCGTGAAGAATATCAAATTCATTCAAATGTCTACAGCGTGACCAGCTTCAATGAACTGGCACGTGACGGTATGGCATGTGAAGAATACAACCGCTTGCATCCGCTGGCTGAAGACGTAAAAGAAGCATGGGTATCGAAACAGCTTCGCGGTACTGAAGGTATCGTCGTGTCTGCAACCGATCATATGCGTGCTTATAGCGAACAGATTCGTGCTTATCTTCCAGATGGCCGTCCATTCGTAGCATTGGGTACTGACGGTTATGGCCGTTCAGATACACGTGCCAACTTGCGTAGTTACTTCGGTGTTGATGCTGCCCATATTGTAGTAGCAACCCTGAAAAAACTGGCAGATGAAGGTGAAGTTGATGCGCGTCTGGTAAAAGATGCGATCTCGACTTTCGAGCTTGATACAGATCGTCCAGTGGCTTGGACACCTCAAGAAACCCCATCTGTACATGCTGTTGCTGACTACAAAGAGGAGAACTAAGCATGCAAATTACGACTCCTGATATTGGTGTAGATAAGGCAACAGTGGCCGAAATTCTGGTCAAAGTGGGTGATACGATCGCGATCGATGACAGCATTGTGTTACTTGAATCTGATAAAGCCTCTGTTGAAGTGCCTAGCACTTCAGCAGGCGTGGTAAAAAGCATTCTGGTGAGTCAGGGTGATGAAGTCGCTGAAGGCGCAGTACTGATTGAGCTACAAGCTGAAGACGGTAGCGCTGATGTGGTCGAGCCACAGCAAGCAGATGCCTCACAAAAAACCTCAGAAAATACTCCGACTTCATTACTGGATCAGGAAATCATGCAGGAACTGGCTTCACATCAGCCTAAAGCTTCTGCTGCTCCTGAGGCTCAAACAAGCTTACAAGTGGTTGATGTGCAAATCCCCGATATTGGCGTAGAAAAAGCCACTGTCGGTGAAATCTTGGTTTCTGTCGGTGATGAAATCGAGGTAGATCAAAGTATCGTAGTGGTGGAATCAGACAAGGCGACTGTTGAAGTGCCAAGTACGGTTTCAGGTACGGTGGAATCCATCCAGATTAAAGAAGGCGACACGATCAAAGAAGGTGTGGTCATTCTGAAAGTGAAAACGGCTGTTTCGGCAGCGTCAGCACAGACAGAAGCATCTCAAGCACCAGTTGCTCAAGCGGCCACCCAAGAGAAAGCAGTTGAAGCACCACAAACGCCAGCAGCACCTGCAGGTGATGTTGAAATTGCTGTGCCTGACTTGGGTGTAGACAAGGCGGCTGTGGCGGAAATTCTGGTTCAGGTCGGTGATACGGTTGAAAAAGATCAGAGCATCATCGTGGTAGAATCAGATAAAGCCACTGTTGAAGTGCCAAGCACTACAGCTGGCGTGATTAAAGCCATTCATGTTGAGCTGGGTCAAAATGTCTCTCAAGGCATTGCACTGGTGACAATTGAAGCTGAAGCTGAAGCGCAAGCAGCTGCTGCACCTGTCGTAGCCAAAGCAGAAGCACCGAAAGCAGCAGAAGCACCAAAAGCAGCCCCGGCACCTGCTGCATCTTCTACTCAAACAGTCACGACGTCGGATAATGCTGACAAGCTGACCAAAGAGCAGAATGCCGCTAATTCTAAAGTTTATGCCGGTCCTGCAGTGCGTAAACTGGCACGTGAACTGGGCGTTGTGCTGGCAGATGTCAAAGCATCTGGCCCACATGCGCGCGTCATGAAAGAAGACCTGAAAGCGTATGTCAAAACGCGTCTTACTACGCCACAGGCGGCTCCTGTAGCCGCTGCTGCTCAAGTCGCAGGTCTGCCAAAACTGCCAGACTTTAGCGCTTTTGGTGGTGTGGAAGAGAAAGCCTTGACGCGTTTGCAACAAGTGTCTATTCCACAGTTGTCGCTGAATAATTTCATTCCGCAAGTGACCCAGTTTGATGCAGCAGATATTACTGAACTCGAAGCATGGCGTAATGAACTGAAAGGCAACTTCAAGAAAGAAGGCCTGAGCCTGACCATTATGGCATTCATCATCAAAGCAGTTGCGCACTTGTTAAAAGAAGAGCGTGAATTTGCTGGTCACTTGGCCGATGATGGTAAGTCAGTCTTGCTACGTAACGAGATCCATATGGGTATCGCGGTCGCAACGCCAGATGGTTTGACCGTGCCTGTACTGCGTCATCCCGATCAGAAGTCCATTAAACAGATTGCCACTGAGCTGGGAACCCTGGGTCAAAAAGCGCGTGACAAGAAATTGTCACCGAAAGACCTGCAAGGTGCGAACTTTACCATCACCAGCCTGGGCTCAATTGGTGGTACAGCATTTACGCCATTGGTGAACTGGCCGCAAGTGGCGATTCTGGGTATTTCTCCTGCCACCATGCAACCAGTATGGAATGGTGAAGGCTTTGATCCACGCTTGATGCTGCCGCTTTCATTGTCCTACGATCACCGTGTGATCAATGGTGCAGATGCTGCTCGTTTCACCAACAAGCTGACCAAGCTGCTCAAAGATATCCGTACTTTATTGATCTAAAAAATCATGTATATGCCCTTTATTCTCTCTCTGGGAGAAATATAAAGAGGGTGTAAAGAGAAAACCCTGCTTCGGCAGGGTTTTTTGCTGCTGCATTGAAAAATAATCTATTTGAACCTGAGTTCGATGAAATCCACTTAACCTTTTAGCATATTTTGGAAAGTTGGCTTATTGGGGTTCAAACAATAAGCCACTACAGCAGCCATGATATTCACCATGAAGTTATTTACCGAACGATGAC
>NZ_JBWZQN010000075.1:0-14616 GCF_056724605.1 Prolinoborus fasciculus
GCCTATTTAAGTGATGTGCTGAAAAGGTTACCGACACATAAAGTGAGCCAAATAGAAGAATTGCTGCCGCACCGCTGGAAACCCGACCAAAATTAAAAAATAGCTATGGGGTTCAGCGCACGCTTACGGTGAACTTTCCAAATATCAAAAACAAGATAGCTAATGCAAGAGCGAAATGCTCCTCACAACTAATCGAGTTACGAGCATATCAGTCTGCCCTAAAAAGCGTGATAACTTCTTAAAAAAATTATCAAACACGTCCTGAAAAGGGAATTTCTTTATCGAATTCTTTTAAAGTCTTTTCGGTAATTGTATGGCTAGGTAAGACTGATTCAGGATGAACAGGCTTATCAACATCACTCATTTGGATACCTTTTTGCCGAATATGATAGGCAATCTGCTGCCATCTCTTTTTCCATTTTTGTTCTTTCTCCTGGAAATTGTTGATCTGTATCCTTAATGCAGCTATTTCCGCTTTTAACTCCTCAATAGTTTCGTCTAATACCTCTTTGGGGGTTACGCTGCCCTTGGATAAGGCCTGTTTAGCCACATCATAAGCTGCTTTAATTGCAGGCTTTGCTTGCATTGATTGTCGAGAAAATTTGAACCGATCTTCTAAAATTGCCCAAGTTAACTTTGAACCATGATGGCCTAATCCCCATTTTTTGAGTTCACGAATGATTCTCGACTCATCACGCTCAGTCATACGCTGAAATTTACTAGGCATTTGAGAGCTCCTCTAAATAAGCTTTTGGATCAAACTCAACTACACCGTTATCTTTTAGCTGCTTTGTCAGGACACCAATTTTCTTTTCATTATGCAACTCCCAATCTAAACCTTTCTTTACACGCTTTGATTGTTTTTGCTGGAGTACTGTCTCTTGTGCCTGTACTGTGATAGCCAGAATACGCTTTTGCTCCTCTAAACGCTTCTTATCGTCTTTAACCCACACATAATCCTTACAATCAGCAGAACATTGTAAATGACGTTCACAAGGCAATTGTGAGAAGTTATGGATGCATAATCCTGTCCCTACATCATGCACAGCTTGAACTCGTGCTTCTAGCACAGCATCTTGTATGCTAATAGGCAAATTAACTATCTGTTCAGCCAGCATTCCTCCAGCTTCACCATTTTTTATCTGCTCTCTAATAATGAGAGCTTTCTTTTCAGGACTGGTATGTTGATAAGCTTTTGTATCTTTAGGATCTGAGCGTCCGAACCATTCTGTTTGTAAAAGATCAGATAAACCACCTTCATCCAATATTGTATTTAGAGTATGCCTAAAATCATGGGTGGTGAATTCAGGAATATCTTCTATACCAACAAATTCAGTTACTAGGTCATCTATATATCTCAAGAAGGTAGTGAGCATTGAATGGGTACACTCTACAGGTAACCAGTAAGCTTCGCTCATACCACTAGACATTGTGTAATAACGTAAAAACATTAAATCGTGTAAATAATATTTTTTTCCGAATTGATCAGTATGAATTGGTAAAAGACTCCTTCGATTGAAATTATATTCACAGTAAGTTTTAAGCCCTTCATGGTTTGTATAACGTATTGGACTCTTAGGCTTATGACCTGTAGAAGTTAATTTTTCATAATCAGGGAAGACCAAACCATCCTTAGTCAATCTACTAGTGCAATCCAAAATATTAGGATTTATAAGTAGTTTCCTTAAATCTTCTTTATAAACTCTTTCAGGACAATTTTTTAAAAATCTAAGATCTACCGTTTGAGATCTATGCATTTCAAGAGCACTGTCTCGGCATTTCTCAGTAAGAGCATGAACCTCTGAAATAACATCTTCTAAGATATTTAATGTCTCTGAGGGTAAATATAATTTTTTTATAGGTGTGAATGTATTGCCTTTAGAGGTTTTTCGAGGGAAATACTCCAAATAAGCCACACCATCCTTATCAGTTTGAACCTTCTGAAAAGGCAATAAAGAAAGCTCAGAGAATCTCCTACCAGTGCAAGCAAAGAAAGTTAATAACAATATGTAAAAACGGTATTTATGATCTTTAGGTACATTTTGATATAGCTGTCCCAGCACTTTAAAGACCACTGGTGCTAATACCTTTTCATGGGTTATCAAAGTATCTGGATCATCTAATCGTTTAGTACCAACAGCATTTACAGATTCTGGTCTTTTTTGCTTGGAATATTTGTAATTAAGGAAATTCTTACATAGGCCATTTACATCAAGATGTGCTGCAAACTCTGCAACCGCCTTATGTAAATTGTAGGCTGTTGATTGTGAATAGTCTTTTGCAATCTCATTACAGGCACGCTCCAGATCCTCTCTAGTAATATCGTAAATCGAAACCTTACGCTGATTAACAAAAGTAGCGATATAACCAATAGCTAATACAAACTCTCTTTGATTCGATATGATTTGTTGTTTGGAGTGTAGCCTTAACAGGAATAAAGCTTTTGCTAATTTCTCCCAATCTCCTCCAATTCTATCTCCACCCAATTTTGGTGAGTAACTAAAGCTCATTGTAACCGAAAGACTATTTCTTCCGCTTTGTTGCAATAAACGTCCACCTGTTATTTCCCAAACTTCTTCATCCCACTGAATAAGTTCAAATCCCTCTAACTTTAATAATTTTGCCTTAGCAACAAGATTATTAAAGTTTACTTGTCGGTCGATTTGCAAGCTTGTTAAGAAAGGAATAACCTTTGATTTTCTTGGAACTTTTCCACTGCTCATACATATTCCTTTTTACAAACTTCTGCTACTTGGGCTACAGCAAAAATAACTTCATCCAACTGGATTCCTAAACGAGCATTTTCATATTTTTCTAAGCGCTCATTTCTGCTATTAAGGAGACTTTCCAGCACATATTCGTGGTCAGCATGTCTATAAGGCTGGAATTTTGGACATAAGTAACAAGAAAAGGGAGGATCTAAATGACATATAGAAGATTTACCACATACTCCAATATCTTCTATCTCATCTTCAATCTTATCTCCCTTAAAAACTAAATATTTTTCAGGGTTATCACCATTAATAGCATCCTCTGAAGAGTCAATAATATGTCCAGAGAAATAGCTAAGATATTGAGAGAATCCTTTTGCGATTGCCTTATCAAGCTGAATAACGATTTTACCCGCTAGCTCAAAATATACCTGGACATGCTGAGTATCAGTATGGTCCAGAATTTTAGCTAGAGCAGCTTTACTGATTCCTTCAGCAGCTAAACCTGTTGCAAGGGTATAGCGAAGTCTTCGAGTTGTAACATGCATTAACTCCTTTGTCAGAGGAGAAATAATATTGTGTCTTTTTACAAAACCTTTAATTAAATAAGTAATCATTGAAGAGGAAAAATTATAAGCATTCTCATAATCGCCAGATAATAGTGCTGCCTCATTGCCTTTTGTATTTAAAAATATTGGCTGGGGATTTGGTATTTTTTTACCCTCATGGTAGAGAACCGCATCAATTTCATTATTAGCTTTGATTAGGTCATGAATATACCCTGCGAAAACTCGATCAAGAAACTCTTCGACATAATCATCTCGTGGACTTAGTAGCCTCTTTTTAATACGTGGAATTCTTAAGACGTAAACAGGATCATCTGATTCAGGGGTTAAATTAACTAGATCGGAATGTCTTAAATAAGTTAAATTGGCTGGATTTCTGCCATAAGCAATAGAAAGAGCAACAGCAGCTTTTTGTTGTAAATGTTCGAATTCTTGGCTCTGATCTTTTTTTAAGGCCTGAATGAGTAGAGGAAGTTCCAAGCTATGATTTAAAGGTCCTAAGTCTGGATCTTCCATCCGTACAGCTTCGCCTTTAGGATTAGCAGGAATAGGCATAGTTTCCAACAAACTAGCATAAGCTGTTGAAAAACCTAATTCAGGATAATGCTCAGCTCCGTAAAAATACCATTGTATTGGTCTATATAATGTCCAAAGATTCTGCTCTTTTCGACCCAAATTAATCGCATTTTCAACTACTGAAATTAGAGTTTCTTCAATATCTTGAGCAGAGATTATTACTTCTATATTTTTCCGGAAAAACTTTCCCCAAACATCTTGAAAATGCTGCAAACCTGCATGAGTAGACACTCTTTCAATCTTTTCAATGATGAAAGATTTTAATACCCATTTTAAATTTTCATTTGGAATTTTTGAGAAATCCAATTTAGAAGTAGAAGTATCAATAGCATAGGGTAAGTTCCATAAATCACCTGCTGTATTTACCCGTTTCCCTTCACGACTAATAATAAAATCTGGAATCTCTCTCCAGCCCTTTTCATTTACAAATAATTCATATTGCACAGCTTTAGATGCCGAAAATTTCACGTTGATACTGTCCTAAATACTTATTGGCTTCCAATTCAGTTTCTTTAAATGTGTATACATCTTGAGAAGATAAAGAACTATCTCCTCTCAAATAAGCTAAGGTTTTTTTCCTATTTTCCTCTTCAATACCAGCTTCTCTTAGCAATCTCTCCATCGATGCAGAGAAAGTATGCCTTAGAGATTTAGGACTAAAATTAGGGGGCAGAACTTTCGAATGCTTTTTTCTCAAGATTTGAAAATATTGGGTAACAGATGCATGTGAAAGAGGAGTGCCTTCTTTATTAAGAATCAGATAATCCCATTCAATATCTGTCTGATTTCTTTCATCTAACATCTCTCTCCATGTTGTAATGTAGAGATCTAGTGCTATCGCAAGTGACTTATCATTGATTGCGAGCACCCGCCCATTTCTCTTAATTTGAGGTCTAGGTCTTCTTATATCCCGAGAGTCAGGTGGTCGCCGGTGTACTCGTATAGAAGATATTCCCCCAAGCTGTATATCTTCTACTCTCAAACTAAGCACCTCTCCAGGTCTAAAACCAAATGAGAGCATGAGCATAACCATAATATAGTTTCTATGCTCAATGGGATTCTTATTTCCCTTTTTAGGTTTGATTAATTTAATTAGATTAGACTGCTCGTTATCAGTTAACCCCTTTGAAAGGGTTCTGTTAGTCGGAGGAGAGGTTATAGAACAACGATCTAACAAGGATATAAGTCTTTTTTTATACTCAACGTAATATTGGTAATGATCTGAAGTAAAAGGCAACGTACCGATATAAGTCTCAATATACCAATTTAAAAACTGCTTAATCGTAATGAGTCTTTGATTGAAAGTATCTGGTCTCACAGCAATTTTAATAGTTCTATGTTTAATTTCATGATCCTTTCTTAGATACTCAACAAGACTTCCAACAATTTCTGCTTCTGTAAATGGTTTCTTGTAAATCAATCTTTCATGCAGATCAATCTTATGTATTTGCATCCACTGATAAAATAATTTTAATTCTCTTAGATTTCTTACCAATGTATTAGAACTAGAAGCCCGTTTAGACAAAATAAATTCATTAGGTAAAGGTATAGGCATTCCTTCATCATCTAAGAGTATGGGTAAAAGCTCTCCTCCTGATTCATGCAAGATAACCTCTATATCCATATAGTATTTTTCCTGATTAGATATGATTATTTTTAACATACTAACTTAACAAAAGAAATTATATATGCACTTTTAACTTAACATTTTTAAAGTTAAAAAAAATAGCTCCTCTTATTTACAAAATAAAAGGAGCTATTTCTTTAGATAAATATTTGAATCAAAATAAATTTAAAACAATATTATCTTTAATAACTTAACAAGTTATCTCTATATATGATCTAAAATGGAAGGTCATCATCTAGATCTGCTGCAGGTGCTGCTGTTGGAGCAGGTGCAGATTTTGGCGCAAAACCACTCGGGTTATTGTTGCCATAACCGCCGCCCTGGTTGTTGTTAAAACCGCCTTGCTGTGGTGCTGAACCATAACCTGATTGCGGGTTATTGCCATAACCGCCCTGGTTGTTGTTCGCCTGATTATTGTTATTAAAGCGTGGCTGGTTAAAGCTGCTCTCGCCCTGATCATTTTGAGGACGGCTAGAGTCTAGCATCTGCATTTGTTCACCACGAATTTCCGTCGTATAGCGTTCCTGACCATTCTGGTCAGTCCACTGACGGGTACGTAATGAACCTTCAATATATACTTTTGAACCTTTACGAAGATATTGCTGCGCAATTTCACCTAAACGGTTATGCAACACGATACGGTGCCATTCCGTTTGTTCTTTACGTTCACCGGTACTTTTATCTGTCCACGAATCGCTGGTTGCGATCGAGAATTGAGTGAGAGAGCCACCATTTGCAAAAGTTTTGGTTTCCGGATCTTTACCCAAAGTACCCACTAAAATAACTTTATTTACACCACGCATTTGCCGTTTACTTCCTATATATTTCTGTATTTTACTTTATAAGAGTTATGCTTAAATGGCTACCTCTTTACCCAACAAGTGCGTTAATTGTTGTCGCGAAGCATCATCAATCTGCTTTTTATCGACTTTTACATAGGCAACTTGCTGTTCAGACATCACCACGACCTCTTCAATACCACGAATCGCCAAAAGCTGAGAAGTCCATTCGTCAGTTTGTCTGCTTTCCGGCAAACGCAACACCAGTGATGACAGATAGCGTGGCTGAGCCAGGCCAAAACTCATCAGCAGCCAGATTATCGCGATCCCTGTCAGGATACTCCAGCCCATCGAGGTATTGTTCAGCAGTAATAATTGTCCGCCAATCATACCGCCAAAGAAAGCACCTAAAAACTGGCTGCTGGCATTTACGCCCATCGCGGTGGCTTTGGACTGGATCGGTGCCGCTTTCGACAACCAAGACGGCAACAGAGCCTCCATGACATTAAAGGCAATGAAGAACAGCCCTAGGCCAATCAGCAAGACATATTTTGATTCAAAACCAAATGCCATCACTATCAAACCCAGAATAATGCCAGTAATGGCCACCAGAAAAATCGCGCGCATTTTGTGGTATTTTTCTGCCAGGATAATACTTGGAAAAGCAAAAAACAGGCTCAGCACCAACAGCGGCAAATATACCCAGCCATGACTGGACAGTGGCAGATCAGCAAATTCGATCAGCTGCGAAGGTACATAGATAAACATCGCGGTGAGCAATAAATGCAGGGTAAAAACCGACACATGCAGACGATTCAGATCTCCGATTTTGATTACCTGTTTCAACTGTGCCAGATAGCCTTGCTGAAAGTTTTTATGATGCCGCGTGACTTTAGGCACCATCAACAGCATGGCAATCGCCGCCAGGCCCATCACCGTAGTCACCCAGAATAATCCCGAGATGCCAACCAGACCCGTCAGCCAAGGCCCCAGACTAAAGGCCACCACAAAAGACAGGCCGATACTCATGCCCATTATCGCCATGGCTTTCATGCGGTTTTCTTCACGGGTGACATCTGCCAGCAACGCCATCACCACAGCAGATACTGCACCACCACCGGCGATCGCTCGGCCGATAATCACGCCATAAATGGTGTCCGACATGGCCGCAATTGCACCGCCCAGCGCAAATAGTAGCAGCCCTAAAACCACCAGTGGCTTACGGCTGTAACGGTCGGCAATCAGGCTGAATGGAATCTGCAATAAAGCCTGGGTCAGACCATAGACCCCGACCGCCAAACCGATCAGTGCAGGTGTTGCATATTGATATGCCTGCCCTGCCACAGAAAACACCGGGATAATCATAAACAACCCCAGCATGCGCAGTGCAAAAATACTGCTCAGGGCAAAGGTTGAACGACGTTCTAAAGCATTCATCATAAATTATGGCGATTGGGTTAATTAATCTGGAGCCCAGATTATAGGACATTCAGCTCATTAATAAGACATGAATTTTATTTGAAATAAAGATGATGCCAATCTAAAAACAAAAAAGCGCAGCCGGAGCTACGCTTTTTATTCAGGAACAGCGCTTTATTTGTCTAAAGCCGCCTGACGCTTTTTGTATTGAATCGAGGCAAATACTGCCCAGACAATAAAGGCTACACCGATCAGACCGGTTACCACTTCTGGCACATGCAGACCGGTTCCGCTGGCAATCATAATGAAAGCCAGTGCACCGATGGCATAATGCGCACCATGTTCCAGATAGATATAGGCATCCAATGTGCCCTGCTCAACCAGATAAATCGTCATTGAACGGACAAAGATCGCACCAATTGCCAGACCCAGCATGATGATGACCACGTCTGAGGTAATCGCAAAGGCACCGATCACGCCATCAAAACTGAAAGAGGCATCCAGGACTTCTAGATAGAGGAAACCACCAATACCGGCTTTCACCACACCCGTCGGTACGCCATTTTCATCATGACGAATGGCATTGCCTTCTTCATCGACTTCCGGTTCACCACCGAGCATATGGCTCAGGACCTGCACCCCGATATAAATCACGATGCCCCAGATCCCCGCCATAGTCACTGCCAGACGCTTAGCTTCATCGACATTGGCTGCCATGATTAACAAGGCTACCAGTGCGATAAACACCGACATTGCCGGCACATTGGCCAGATTAGACAGACGGCGTTCCACCCGTCTGAACCAGTGCGTGTCTTTTTCTTCATCCAGGAAGAAGTTCAGGAACACCATCAACAGGAAAGCACCACCAAAAGCAGCAATCTCAGGATGATGTGCCATTAAACGTGCTGAATATTCTTTCGGATCATTCAGGGCCAGACGTACCACTTCCATAAAGCCCAGGTCTGCAGTCACTGCAACAATGACCACCGGGAAGATCAAACGCATCCCGAAAACTGCAATCAGAATACCGACTGTCAGGAACAGCATTTTCCAGAAATGATCCCAACCCCGTAGGACTGAGGCATTGACAACCGCGTTATCAAAGGACAACGACACTTCCATAATCGCCAGAATAGCGGTAATGGTCAGCGCTGTGAGCATGGTTTGCAGGCCTGCGTCAGGACCATGGGTATAACCCCAATACGCAGACAAACCAAGACACACGATCGAAAATGCAATCGAGAAACCAAAATGTTTCAACATACACAACGACCTTGGATAAATTAAATAAATGTATGGCTGCGAGAGAGCAGCTATACGAATAGGAAAAGTTAAGCTAATTATGAAACTTTTAGCGCATAAACCAAAGCACTTCCTGAGCTGTTTTATCTTATTTTCTGTTTTTAAAATTTGCCGATCTTTTAAACAGCCCGATCTTTGCTATAGTGCCGCATGGTTTAACTTGAACTGCAAAGGATTTTCAGCATGAGTTTTTCACAAGAGGTATGGCAACGTAATCTCGGACTTTATCAGAAGACCCTGGCCCTGCCCTTTAATCAGCAACTGGCGCAAGGTACTTTAAGCCGTGAAGCCTTTAGTCATTATGTGATTCAGGATGCGCATTATTTACTGGCCTATGGCCGTGCACTGGCCGTGTGTGCCGCCAAAGCTTTTGAAGCGGACGATGTAATCCAGTTTGCCGAGGCAGCCAAAATTGCGATTGTGGTGGAACGTAGCCTGCATGATGGCTTTATGCAAGATTTTGGCATTAGCAAAGAGCAATTTGAGCAGACACCGTTGACGCTGGCATGTCATCACTATACTTCTTATCTGACTTCGACCGCCTGGTCAGAAAGCTACCCGGTGGTGCTAGCCTCGTT
Source organism: Prolinoborus fasciculus (assembly GCF_056724605.1). The sequence goes on from NZ_JBWZQN010000075.1 coordinate 9,559, forward strand.
GCTGCCTTGTTTCTGGATTTATGCCGAAGTTGGTAAAGATATTGTCGACAACTCTGCGCCGAATAATCCGTATCAAGCCTGGGTAGATACCTATTCAGGAGAAGAATTCCACACTGCGGTGCGGAATGTGATTGCGACCGTTGACCGTGTTGCGGCGCGTGTTGATGCCGATACACTAGAAAAAATGCATGCAGCTTAATACGCATGCTGCCCGTCTGGAATGGTTATTCTGGCATAGTGCCTTTGAGCAACGCCAGTGGCCTGGTCTGGATGAATAAGACGGACGAATAAAAAAAGCCCTGTTTAAGACAGGGCTTTTTGGTTATAGCCGTTTAAAAAAATTTCTACTGTCATAAACCGATCATAAAAACGGCTTAGTCTGAAAAAAACAAGGATAGAACGGGCCACTACGCTAGACCTAGCTATAAGCCCAAAATTGCCGCACAATAATTGAGAATAATTATCAATTAATAAATTCAATCCCGGAAAGAGGCAGACAATATGGACACTTTAGGCACCGAAGCTATTCGGGCATTTTTTACCCTGCAATGTTGCTGGTTCAACAATGAAGAAATCTATCTGGAACAAGGCTGTCTAGATTGTGGTTCGGCAGCCACTTATCTGATTTACCATACCAACACGCATATCCAGAAACATCTGCTGAAATTTATTGAAAAGTATCGCTGTCATCAGGCACGCCGTAACGATTTGCTCGACCTGGATTTTTTCCGAAAAGACTATGAGGACTTTCTGCACATTCTGGAAAATGAAGTCAATTTTTATGCACGTCTGCATCATGATGTGCTACGTGACCGCTGTTTTGAAGAGATTGAGTCTATCTTTGAACGCCGTTATGCAGCGGCTTGTTAAGTATTTACCTTGTACATGATGATTGTGAATATTTAAATGATCTGCTGTTGTGTTTCTTAATTTTGTGATGAATTGACCAATCACCGACATAACTTGACGTTTAAAATACTTTTATTTGCACTTGAACATTTTTCATCCGGTATCATATAAGGGTTTTTGATGAATATTCTAGGATCCTTGCATGAGCCAAAGCCACATCCGTATTCGAGGCGCACGTACCCATAACCTGAAAAATGTGAACCTTGATATACCACGCGACAAGTTTGTGGTGATTACGGGACTGTCTGGTTCAGGTAAGTCCTCACTTGCCTTTGACACCTTATATGCCGAAGGTCAGCGCCGTTATGTGGAATCGCTGTCTGCATATGCCCGTCAGTTCCTCTCCCAGATGGAAAAGCCGGAAGTCGATTCGATTGAGGGCTTGAGTCCAGCCATCGCCATCGAGCAGAAATCGACCAGTCATAACCCACGCTCTACCGTAGGAACCATTACCGAAATTTATGACTATTTACGTCTACTGTATGCGCGTGTCGGTACACCGTTCTGTCCTGAACATGACTTGCCGATGGTGGCACAAACGGTCACTGAAATGGTCGATGCCGTTAAAGCACTGGAAGAAGGCACTGCACTGTTATTGTTAGCACCAGTCGTGCGCGAACGTAAGGGCGAATATACGGCACTGTTTGAACAGCTACAAAGCCAGGGTTTCGTCCGTGCCCGTGTGGATGGCGAGATCATGGAAATTGATCCACCACCAGAACTGGACAAAAAGAAAAAACATACCATTGAAGTCGTAGTTGACCGCTTTAAAGTACGTGATGATCTGGGCAACCGTATTGCAGAAAGTTTTGAAACCGCGCTGCGTCTTGGTGGCGATATCGCCATTTTGTCCTGGATGAAGGGCGAGCATAACGATCGCGTGTTTTCTGCCAAGCATTCCTGCCCGCAATGTGACCGCGCTGTGGCTGAACTGGAACCGCGTTTATTTTCGTTCAACAATCCCTTTGGCGCTTGTCCGGTCTGTGATGGTTTGGGAACCCGTAGCCATTTCAGTGCCGATAAGCTGATTCCCAATCCTGAGGTCAGCGTTAGCCAAGGCGCTATTCGTGGCTGGGACCGTCAGCGTCCTTACTATTACAGCATGATCCAGAAAGTCGCCGAGCATTTTGGTTTTTCTCTGGAAACTCCGTGGAATGAACTGGATGCCGATACCAAGAAGAAATTTCTGTATGGCACTGGCAAAGAAAAAATTGATCTGAGTTATATCGATGAACGTGGCCGACGTCATAATCGGGTCATTCCCTTTGAAGGAATTTTGCCGCATCTGGAACGCCGTTATCGTGAAACTGAAAGTAATTATGTACGTGATGATCTGGCGCAGTATTTATCCAATGCTGCCTGTGATGCCTGTGATGGTTCACGTCTGAATGAAATTTCGCGTAATGTGAAAATTCTGGACAAGACCATTGCTGACATTACCCGCATGTCGATTGGCGATGCTGAAAGCTATTATCAAGGTATTCATTTGGAAGGTGCACGGGGTGAAATCGCCGACAAGATTTTCAAGGAAATCCGTGAACGTCTGCACTTTCTGGTTTCGGTCGGCCTGAATTATCTGAGTCTGTCACGTTCAGCTGAAACTCTGTCTGGTGGTGAAGCGCAGCGAATTCGTCTGGCCTCACAGATTGGTGCCGGTTTGATGGGCGTCATGTATGTCCTGGATGAACCATCAATTGGTTTGCATCAACGTGATAACGACCGTCTGTTACAGACCCTGATCCGTCTGCGTGATCTGGGCAATACCGTCTTGGTGGTCGAGCATGATGAAGATGCGATTCGTGCCGCCGATCATATTATTGATATCGGTCCGGGTGCCGGTGTGCATGGTGGGCATGTGATTGCCGAAGGAACGTATGATGAAATTCTGGCCAATCCGGACTCGCTGACCGGAAAATATTTATCCGGAAAATTAAAAATTGAAGTGCCGAAAAAACGGATTCAACCGCCTAAGCCTAAAGAACAGATCAAGCTGATGGGAGCATCCGGGCATAACCTGAAAAAAGTCGATCTGACCATTCCTTTAGGTATTATGACCTGTGTTACCGGGGTGTCCGGTTCAGGTAAATCGACCTTGATTAACCGGACTTTGTTACCTTTGGCGGCGACCCAGCTCAATGGTGCCACCACTTTAACTTCGGAAAGGTTTGAATCGATTGATGGTTTACAGTTCCTCGACAAAGTGGTGGATATTGACCAGAGCCCGATTGGACGTACCCCGCGTTCCAATCCGGCGACTTATACCGGCCTATTTACCCCGATTCGTGAACTGTTTTCACAGACGCAAGAAGCCAAGGCACGCGGTTATGCTGCCGGTCGTTTCTCGTTTAACGTGAAAGGTGGCCGCTGTGAAGCCTGTGAAGGTGACGGCATGATCAAGGTGGCGATGCACTTCCTGCCGGATATGTATGTGCCATGTGATGCCTGTCATGGCAAACGCTATAACCGTGAAACGTTGGAAGTGAACTATAAGGGCAAGAATATTTCCGATGTCTTGCAGATGACTGTTGAAGATGCGATGCATTTCTTTGATGCCATTCCGGTGATTCACCGCCGTCTAGAAACATTGCATCAGGTGGGTCTGGGTTATATTCGTCTGGGTCAGTCTGCGACCACTCTTTCTGGTGGTGAAGCGCAGCGGGTCAAACTGGCGCGTGAGCTGGCCAAACGCGATACTGGTCAAACCCTGTATATTCTGGATGAACCGACCACAGGTCTGCATTTCCATGATATTGCCAAACTGCTGGATATTCTGCATCAGCTGCGTGACAAGGGTAATACCATCGTGGTGATTGAACATAATCTGGACGTGATTAAAACCGCCGACTGGGTGGTGGACTTAGGCCCTGAAGGTGGTTCTGGTGGCGGTATGATTGTCGCAGAAGGTACGCCTGAACAGGTCGCGAAAGTCAAAGCTTCACATACGGGTAAATTCTTGAAGCCGTTGTTGAAATAAAAATCTCCTCCTAGCCTCCTCTTTGATAAAGAGGAGGCATTCCCTCCTTTCGCAAAGGAGGGTTAGGGTGGATTAAAAAAATAAATCTATTCTTAAATTTGTTTGAGGGGGAACAAAATGCGATTTTCTGAAAGATATGGTTATAAGCCCGTACGTGACATTATTCAAAAAGAAAGTATAGATGATGCTTTAAAAAATGGTTTGTGGAGTGTTTTTCATAGCTATATTTGGAATCGGATTGAACATGGACATAATCAAAGCTCTTTTACCCGTAATTCAAATATATACTCGTTAGTAGAATCTTATTGGCTTAATCTTTTTAAAAACCCTACAGATACCATCCCTCAATGGACATCTGATTCTTTAAAAATAATTAGAGATTACTTTTTTAATTGTGCATGGCACGAAATTTATAGCTTGATTGAAGAAACAATTGAGCACTACCCCTATCAAAGAGTAAGTAATAAAGATTCATTTATAACTAATATCAACAATATGCTAGAGCGTGAAAATAGTGCTTACCGAATTATAAATGACGAAATCATTCCAATAACTTCCGAACAAGAAATTCAATCCATCGAAACTGCTTTAGAAAATACAAATCAATATTTAGGTGTTCAACAACATTTAAATCAAGCTTTAAAACTGATGTCAGATCGTCAAAAGCCTGACTATCGAAATTCGATTAAAGAATCTGTTTCGGCATTAGAAGGTATGTGTCAAAAAATACTCTGTACACGACAAATTTCACAGAACCCTTATCCTATCAGGCTTCTGTCTTCTTAAAATTGCCAGAATTTCCTTAAACTCTTCTTTTTTCCCAAAACCACTTAAACGCTGAATCGCCATTTGAACATAGTCTAAACCATAGCGAAATAAACTCATTGAGAGTCGTCCATGCTTCTTTATTTTTATCGCTTTTTTTTGATCATGTTGCCATTCACCCGTTAAGTAGCACCAACAGAAGCTTATAGCTAAAACCGCAATCAATTTTTTCACTCGTCTAGGGTCTGTCAAGCGCGTATTTTCAAGATTAAAGCCGCGTCCCTTGAGACAACTGAATAAGGTTTCAATTTCCCAGCGTAATGCATAATCCTGAATAGCATTGGCATTAAACTGAGGAGAAACGACGAGTAAAAGCTCTCCATTTTCTAACTGTAGTGCACTTATATATA
>NZ_JBWZQN010000076.1:0-13804 GCF_056724605.1 Prolinoborus fasciculus
TACTGGAGAAATCTAAGAGGTATGTGTTGCCTGAGAGGAGGGTTAGAAGTTGCCCACGAGTTGTGAAAGGAAAACCACAGAAATACCCAAGAAAATGCCAGTCAATTTCTTAACTGACTGGCATTACCTCAATCGAGGGGCTTTAAATTAAATAGCTTTAAATTTTAAAGATATTCAACTTTCACAATTTCGTATTCAACTTCACCGTTTGGTGTATTGATTTTCACATCATCGCCTTCGTTTTTGCCCAAAAGACCACGTGCAATCGGCGAGTTCACTGAGATCTTGTTGATCTTAAAGTCTGCTTCGTCATCGCCTACAATTTTATAGGTTTTCTGTTCTTCAGTATCCAGATTTTCAATCGTGACAGTCACACCAAAAACTACACGACCATTCTGTTCAAGTTCTTTGACATCGATCACCTGAGCTGCACCCAGTTTGCCTTCGATGTCCTGAATACGGCCTTCGCAGAAGCCTTGCTGTTCACGTGCTGCATGGTATTCCGCATTTTCTTTTAAGTCGCCGTGTTCACGCGCTTCTGCAATTGAAGCTGTAATACGTGGGCGATCCACTGTTTTCAGTTGGTGTAATTCTTTCTCTAAGGCAATTTTGCCTTCAGGTGTCATAGGATAACGTTGCATGTTGTCCCTCAAAAGTCAGTTGAAAGATATAAAATCTATAAATAAAAAAAAGCCCGCCACCAAGAAGGTAGCGGGACTTCTTGGAAGCGAATTAACCTTTAGTTAGGTCTTGCAAACGATATACATCCATTGGCAATTTAATTGCTAAAGCTTGGCATACTGCATCCGCACCATTCAATGTAGTTGTGTTATACACTTTACCTTGAAGTGCTGAACGACGGATCGAGAATGAGTCTTCTTGTGCCTTTTTGCCTTCAGTCGTGTTAATCACAAGGTGGATTTCGCCGTTTTTAATACGGTCCACAATGTTAGGACGACCTTCAGTCACTTTATTGACACGTTCACATTCAAGACCAGCATCGCTAATCACTTTAAATGTACCATCAGTTGCAAGAATCTTGAAGCCTAGGTCAATCAATTGTTTTGCAATACCCGCCGCACGTGGTTTGTCTGAGTCACGTACAGAGATAAATGCGTGTTTGACTTCACCTTCAGTTGGAAGACCTGGTAAACGCTCATTTGCACCTAAAACAGCTTTATAGAACGCTTCACCAAATGTTTTACCAACGCCCATCACTTCGCCAGTCGATTTCATCTCAGGGCCAAGGATCGGGTCAACACCAGGGAATTTGTTGAACGGGAACACGGCTTCTTTGACAGAGAAGTGTTCAGGAATAATCTCAGTTGTGAAGCCTTGCGACTCAAGAGATTGACCAGCCATGCAACGTGCAGCAACTTTCGCTAAAGATTCGCCGATACACTTAGAAACGAATGGCACAGTACGAGATGCACGTGGGTTCACTTCCAGGATGTAAACGTCTTCGCCTTTAACCGCAAACTGAACGTTCATCAAACCGATCACGCCAAGCTCTTTTGCCATAGCCACGGTTTGACGACGCATTTCGTCCTGAATCTCTTTAGATAGAGAGTAAGGAGGAATCGAACATGCCGAGTCACCTGAGTGAATACCCGCTTGTTCAATGTGCTGCATGATGCCGCCAATCACAACGTCTTTACCGTCAGATACGCAGTCCACGTCAACTTCGATCGCATCATCTAAGAAACGGTCAAGAAGAACAGGCGCTTCGTTTGATGCTTGAACTGCATCACGTAAGTAGCGTTTAAGTTCTTCATCGTTGTACACGATTTCCATCGCACGACCACCAAGGACGTAAGAAGGACGTACTACAAGCGGGTAGCCGACTTTAGATGCTTCAGCCATACCTTCTTCAGCAGATTTTACAATGCTGTTGTTCGGTTGACGAAGTTGCAGACGTTGAATCATTTGCTGGAAACGTTCACGGTCTTCTGCACGGTCAATCGCATCAGGTGATGTACCGATAATTGGCGCACCGGCTTCTTCTAGAGCACGAGCCAATTTCAAAGGTGTTTGACCACCGTACTGAACGATAATGCCTTTCGGCTTCTCGATACGTACGATTTCTAAAACGTCTTCTAAAGTGATTGGTTCGAAGTACAAACGATCTGATGTGTCGTAATCCGTTGAAACTGTTTCAGGGTTACAGTTCACCATGATCGTTTCATAGCCGTCTTCACGCATAGCCAGGGCAGCGTGTACACAGCAGTAATCGAACTCGATACCTTGACCGATACGGTTAGGGCCACCGCCGATCACCATGATCTTGTCTTTGTTCGATGGATTTGCTTCACATTCTTCATCGTAAGTTGAGTACATGTAAGCTGTATCAGATTCGAATTCTGCAGCACATGTATCGACACGTTTGTAAACTGGCGTTACGCCCAGGTTCCAACGGTGTTTACGGAATTGCTTTTGTGAAATACCCATCAAGTCCGCAATGCGAAGATCTGACAAACCTTTACGTTTGAACGAACGGATGTTATCCGCATTCAAGTCGCCAAAACCTAAAGTTTTGATTTGGTTTTCAGTTTTGATGATGTCTTCGATTTGAATCAAGAACCAGCGGTCGATGTTCGTTGCAGCGAATACTTCGTCTAAAGTAAAGCCGTGACGGAATGCGTCGCCCACGTACCAAATACGCTCTGGACCTGGCACTTTAAGTTCTTGCAAGATCTTGTCGCGCGCACCTTCAGCACCCACTTCAATTTTTTCGTCAAAACCAGAAGCACCCACTTCAAGACCACGAAGGGCTTTTTGTACAGATTCCTGGAAGTTACGACCAATCGCCATCACTTCACCGACAGATTTCATCTGTGTGGTTAAAGTCGCATCAGCTTGTGGGAATTTCTCGAAGTTAAAACGAGGAATCTTGGTTACAACGTAGTCGATTGCAGGTTCGAACGATGCAGGTGTTGTACCGCCAGTGATGTCGTTTTTCAACTCATCAAGCGTATAACCCACAGCCAGTTTCGCAGCGATTTTCGCAATCGGGAAACCAGTTGCTTTAGAAGCAAGGGCAGATGAACGTGATACACGTGGGTTCATCTCGATTACAACCATGCGGCCAGTATTTGGGCAAATACCGAACTGTACGTTAGAACCACCAGTTTCAACACCAATTTCACGTAGTACAGCTAAAGAAGCGTTACGTAGTAACTGGAATTCTTTGTCTGTAAGCGTTTGAGCAGGGGCAACAGTGATTGAGTCACCAGTGTGTACGCCCATTGGGTCAAAGTTTTCAATCGTACATACGATGATACAGTTGTCGTTTTTGTCACGAACAACTTCCATCTCGTATTCTTTCCAGCCAATTAAAGATTCATCAATCAATAATTGTTTAGTCGGAGAAAGATCGAAACCGCGTTCACAAATTTCGATAAATTCTTCTTTGTTGTATGCGATACCGCCACCAGAACCACCCATGGTGAATGATGGACGGATAATTACTGGGAAGCCGAAACGTGCTTGAATTTCTAAAGCATGTTCCATTGACTCAGCAACGTCAGCTTTTGGACATTCAAGACCAATTTTACGCATTGCCTGGTCGAACAGTTTACGGTCTTCAGCTTTTTCAATCGCTTCTTTGGTTGCACCGATCAATTCAACATTGAATTTCTCTAAAATGCCGTGCTCATCGAGGGCAAGGGCACAGTTCAATGCCGTTTGACCACCCATGGTTGGAAGAACAGCATCTGGACGTTCTTTCTCAATGATCGCTGCAACAGTTTGCCAAGTAATTGGCTCAATGTAAGTTGCATCCGCCATGGTTGGGTCGGTCATGATGGTCGCTGGGTTCGAGTTGACCAAAATAACGCGGTAACCTTCTTCACGAAGGGCTTTACATGCTTGAGCACCTGAGTAGTCAAACTCACATGCTTGACCGATGACAATCGGACCAGCACCAATAATCAAGATGCTTTTAATGTCAGTACGTTTAGCCATGATGCTTCCTTAATTACTTCTTAGATGCTTCGATAAGTTCGATGAAATGATCGAACAATGGTGCGCAGTCATGTGGACCCGGGCTTGCTTCAGGGTGACCCTGGAAGCTGAACGCAGGTTTGTCTGTACGATGGATACCTTGGTTGGTGCCATCAAACAGTGAGCGATGCGTTACACGCAACACATCAGGCAGATTGCTTTCATCGACTGCGAAGCCATGGTTTTGAGAAGTAATCATCACTGTACCGTTATCAAGATTTTGTACAGGATGGTTCGCACCGTGGTGGCCGTGAGGCATTTTTAAGGTTTTAGCACCACTTGCAAGCGCAAGGATCTGGTGACCCAGGCAGATACCAAATACTGGAATTTCAGTGGTTTCTACAATTGTTTTTACAGCTTCAATTGCGTAGTCACATGCAGCCGGATCACCAGGACCGTTCGAAAGGAACACGCCATCTGGATTCAGTGCAAGTACATCAGCAGCAGGAGTTTGCGCCGGCACAACAGTCAGTTTACAACCGCGGTCTGCGAGCATACGTAAGATGTTGGTTTTGACACCGTAATCGTATGCAACAACATGGAATTTAGCTTCTGGTTGAGAGAAACCTTTGCCTAATGTCCAAGAGCCTTCAGTCCATTCAAAACCTTCAGGGTCGCAACATTCTTTTGCCAGGTCTAAACCGTTTAAACCACCAAATGCACGTGCTTTTTCAAGCGCTTCAGCTTCAGTGATATTTTCGCCAGCAAGGATACAGCCATTTTGCGCACCTTTGTCACGTAAGATACGTGTCAATTTACGCGTGTCGATATCCGCAATTGCCACAACATTGTGTTGTACCAAATATTCAGCTAATGATTGGGTTGAACGGAAGTTACTGTGCAGTAAAGGCAGGTCACGAATGATCAATCCGTTCGCCCAAACCTTATGAATACGACCTGATTCAGCGTCTTCTTCATTACAGCCTGTGTTACCGATATGTGGGTAAGTCAGTGTCACAAGTTGCTGTGCATAACTCGGGTCAGTCAAAATTTCTTGATAGCCAGTCATGGCAGTGTTGAAAACGACTTCACCAGTCGTACTACCCGATGCGCCAATCGAAGTACCTTTAAAGATAGTTCCGTCGGCAAGGGCTAAAATTGCTGGGGTGCTCAAACCAAAGCTCCTGAAATTTAGGCTGTAAAAAAGCGAGAAGACGAAAAAAAAGGAAGGCTAATTTTTAAACCTACCCTCCTATGTCTGCTCGCTTGAACTTAACACGGCATTATACGCAGAACGACCCCTAAAGTCCAACGGCTTTGCAGCGAAAGTATGAGATAAATGGCTTGCTTTTTGCATGGAAGTCTGTTTTGTAAGCAATGTGAAAAAATGTAAGCAATTAATAATTGTCAGACAAATCAAATCTTAATTTTTATCAAATCTACTAATATAGCTTAGTCGATATAACAATAGGAACAAGACAAATGGCTACAGCACCTAAATCTACTACATCTAAAAAAATCACTCCGAGCGTGGTCACTGAAACTGCCGAGAAGCTTGAAAAAGTAGCAGTCGAGGCTAAAGATCAGGCAATTGAAACCATCGAGGAAAGTAAGGAAAAGCTTGAAGTTGAAGCCAAACAGTTAAGCGATACTGTGCAGGAACAATTGCGTCAATTTAAGCAGGAGGTGTTACAGCGTATTGATACTTTGAAGGAGCAGATTTTCGGTTCGCAGAAAGAATTAACCGAATTGAAAAGCTTTATCAAGACAGAATTCAACGCTGTCGTTGAAGACCTATCCAATCTGGGTAAAGAGCTGAAAGAAGATGTCAGTCAGATTTCGACCAAGCATAAGGAACATCTGACCGATACTTTTAAACGTTCTAAGGACAGTACCATTGAAGTACTGAAAAAAGTCAAACCCGTGGTGAAAACAGAGAGCTCAGACAAAAGTCCTGAGCTGAAAAGTTAGGCTGCGATGAAAGGTCGCTATTTAAAAAGGAGAACAATCAAATGTTCTCCTTTGTCTTTATGCAGCAAAACGGACTCACAATAACAATTAAAGGGGGTCACGATGCAACAGCATTTTGTAGGTGTACTTATTTTACTGATATTGATCATGCTACTGAATCTGGAAAGCGGATTGGGACGCATACTTTATCTGGGTGTAATCGTATTATGTCTGGGAGTACTGGGACTGGTGTTTGGGACCATTCTTCTGATAATCATTACCTTTGCTTTTATTCTTTATGCTGCTGTGAAATCCATTCAGGAACAGCCTCATCTGCATCATTAAAATATGAACGTTGAAAACGATAAAAAATCTAAAATAATTACATAGAGGATCAATCATTGTTAAGCGATAAACAAAAACGTGAGACTTTAAGTCTCACGTTTCATTCGCCTGTTACACTTTAAATAGCTGATGCACAGCGTCAATCTATTTAAAACACATGCAACCAGTCACGTTTATTATGAAAATCTGCCTGAGGACTACTATGCTGCATGGCATAGTATTGATCACCTTGTGAGGTTTTTAAAACAGCAGATAAACCCAGGAACAAGTTTTCCCATTTCAGTTTATGTGTTGCCATAAAATCAGTCAGATCCACACTGACATTAAGACCATAATGCGTACGTTTGAGCTGATTCAGCTCAATATCATCCGCAGCTTGCGGTGGCATATCTTCAGGATAACGGTATTCTTCAAATTGATAAGCCTGCCAGGCCTGAGAAGGGGAAAGATTAATCTCACGATAAAAATCTTCGCCCTGAACCCCAATAAAAATTTCAAAGCAGGTCTGTTCCCACAGGAAATCCTGACGGGGATGTGCCGTCACCATATCGGGCCACAAGATGTACTGATTGGGATCACGGATCCAGAAGCCCACATTTAAATTGCATGGGCCTTGCTGTTCAATGGCGGCAACCAGAGAGATGGCCTGAAAACGGCGATCAAATGCGCTAAGTTCGTAACTTGCCATAAGTCCTGTACTTAGTTAGACAGATGAGCGAAACGGACAAGGTTGGACAATTTTTGGTTTTGTTTCGCAGCTTTCTTGTAAAGCAGCGCAATTTTACCAATAGTTTGAACTACTTCGGCACCAGTCGCTTCTGAAATTTCAGCAATCAATGCTGCACGCGCTTCACGATCTTCAGCTACGATTTTCACTTTAATCAGTTCGTGATCGTTTAAAGCACGCGCCAATTCTTCGATGACATTTTCAGTCAGGCCTTTGTCACCCAGCATAACGACCGGGTTTAAAGCATGTCCGATTTGACGTAAACGCTTACGTTCCTGAATAGATAAAGACGCCATGAGAGATAACCTGAATTTTAAAACGGCTTAGTATAGCAAAAGCAAAAAACAAACGCTTTAAATTATCAGGAAATAATCATTTCCAATATCTCTTCATAACGAGCAAAACTCCTCGATTTAGATACACATGTATACTGCAAAATATGTCTTTTTCACGTACAATTAATAATTGGACGTTTTTTTATTTAGAGAGTTATGGCTACACGCATTACCAACCAAAAGTTATCTAAAAGTAGTCGTGATTGGATGAGAGAGCATTTAGACGATCCTTATGTGAAAAAGGCACAAAAGGACGGCTATCGTGCGCGTGCAGCATATAAGCTCTTAGAGATGCAAGAAAAGTACAAAATCATCAAACCCGGCATGACCGTGGTCGACTTGGGTGCAGCTCCCGGGAGTTGGTCACAAATTGCAGGTAAGTTGGTCGGCGACAAAGGTTTATTGATTGCATCTGACATTTTACCAATGGATGCATTACCTGATGTGACTTTCTTGCAAGGCGACTTTCGCGAAGAAGAAGTCTTCCAGCAATTGTTAGAAATTTTAGATGGTCGTACTGTAGACGTTGTAATTTCAGATATGGCCCCCAATACATCAGGTAATAAGGCTGTAGATCAACCGCGTCAGATTTACTTGTGTGAACTTGCACTGGATTTTGCCAACAAGGTGCTAGGCCCTAAAGGTCAATTTGTGGTAAAAGTTTTCCAAGGTTCAGGTTTTGACGAATTCCGTAAGCAAGTGGTTGATAGTTTTGATGTTCTGAAAACATCTAAACCTTTGGCATCACGTGCTCGCTCCAAGGAAGTTTTCCTGATCGGGCAGGGACGTAAGAAGGCTTTAAAATAAGTCTACTTGCCAAGTCGTTAAAAATTGTGCATTTTGTACGTTTTCAGATAATTGTAAGTTGATTTACAGCTTAAGTATTAAGGTCACCCTGAACAGGGCATGATCAAATTAGATTGGAATGGGAATAAAGCTTTGAGCGATCTTTTTAAGAATGCCGTATTGTGGCTCGTGATACTGGGTGTCCTGGTGTTAATCTTCAGCAACGTCAGTGACCGCAATCAACCGACTACAATGAACTACTCAGAGTTTGTTGCCGCGGTCAATGCTGGCCAAATTAAACAAGTTGTGATTGACGGCGAAAGAATCCGTGGCGAAAAATCGAACGGTTCAGAGTTTGAAAGTATCCGTCCGGCAGTTCAGGATCCTGAACTGATGCCAAGCCTGATTAAAAATAATGTTGTGGTTGAAGGTGAAGCACCACAACGTCAAGGCTTGCTCATGCAGTTGCTTATTGCAAGTTTCCCTGTACTTTTAATCATTTTGTTATTCATGTTCTTTATGCGCAACATGGGTGGCGGTGCAGGTGGTAAAAACGGCCCAATGAGTTTTGGTAAATCTAAAGCCAAAATGCTGTCTGAAGACCAGATTAAAGTCACTTTCACTGATGTTGCTGGTTGTGACGAAGCCAAGCAAGAAGTCGTTGAAATCGTAGATTTCCTGAAAGATCCAACCAAATTTAAACGTCTGGGTGCGAGTATTCCACGCGGTGTGTTAATGGTCGGTCCTCCAGGTACGGGTAAAACCTTACTTGCCAAAGCCATTGCCGGTGAAGCGAAAGTTCCATTCTTTAGTATTTCAGGTTCTGACTTCGTTGAGATGTTTGTCGGTGTTGGTGCATCCCGTGTTCGTGACATGTTCGAACAGGCGAAACGTCATGCACCATGTATCATCTTTATTGATGAGATTGATGCAGTCGGTCGTCACCGTGGTTCAGGTACCGGTGGTGGTCACGATGAACGTGAACAGACACTGAACCAGATGCTAGTTGAAATGGACGGCTTTGAAGGTAATGAAGGCATTATCGTGATTGCTGCAACCAACCGTGCAGATGTACTGGATAAAGCACTTCTTCGTCCAGGCCGTTTTGACCGTCAAGTTGTAGTTGGTTTGCCAGACATCAAAGGTCGTGAACAAATCCTGAATGTACATTTGAAAAAATTACCTTCAGTGACAGGTGTGGATGTTAAGGTTCTTGCACGTGGTACACCTGGCTTCTCGGGTGCGCAATTGGCAAACCTAGTGAATGAAGCTGCTCTGTTTGCTGCACGCCGTAACAAGAACACCGTCGATATGCATGACTTCGAAGATGCAAAAGACAAGCTGTATATGGGTCCTGAGCGTAAATCGATGGTACTTCGTGATGAAGAGCGTCGCGCGACAGCTTATCATGAAGCAGGTCATGCAATTGTTGCTGAAAGCTTGCCAGGTACAGATCCTGTGCATAAAGTGACGATCATGCCGCGTGGCTGGGCTTTAGGTGTCACCTGGCAGCTGCCTGAATTTGACCAGACTAGCCATTATAAAGACAAAATGTTGAATGAACTTTCGATTTTGTTTGGTGGCCGTATTGCTGAAGAAGTCTTCATTAACCAGATGTCGACTGGTGCTTCAAATGACTTTGAGCGTGCAACTAAAATGGCACGTGCGATGGTGACCAAATATGGTATGTCTGACAAACTCGGTGTCATGGTCTATGAAGAAGATGCACAGCAATCTTTCATGGGCAGTATTGGTAGCCGCAGTATTTCGGAAACTACACAACTAGAAGTCGATCGTGAAATTCGTCGAATTCTGGATGAGCAATATAAAATCGCACGCGATATCCTGGAAAGCAAAAAAGATATTGCCCATGCGATGGTGAAAGCCTTGATGGAATGGGAAACCATTGATCGTGATCAAATCCGTGACATCATGGAAGGTCGTGAGCCTCAGCCACCAAAGGTCTATGTGGCAGACAATCCTGTGATTGATGTAACCCCAGATGATGGTCCGTTGACTCCTCCGCCATTGCCAGCGAACTAAGCTTATTAAAAAAACCACCTTCGGGTGGTTTTTTTATGCTTGTCATTTTTGTCATCGCTTTTTGAATGTTATATTGAGCGATTAAAAATGAATACGAAAAATAAAAATGAATATGCCTGTTCTGGAATCCAGTGTTTATCAGCTTCGTCTTGAATCGTTGAGCTGGGAACATTTTTCTGATTTAGCCATCGCATGCGCTGAAGAAAATTTAGGCGAGATTTTATATAATTCAGTGCCTTATCTGCATAACTTAAAAAAATATTTTTCTCAGGCCTTTGAACAGCAAGCTCAAGGTGAACGGATGGCTTTTGCTGTCATCGATTTAAACTCCGGTCAAGCAATTGGAACTACCAGTTATCATGATATTAAGACGGAAATTCCACGTTTTGAAATTGGTTATACCTGGTATGCCAAGGGCTATCACAGAACTTATGTAAATCGCGCATGTAAGTATCTCTTGTTAAGACATGCTTTTGAAAGTTTAAACGTTCAGGTTGTCGGCTTTCGGACTGATCACTTGAATCTTCCTAGCCAGAAAGCGATTGAAGCAATAGGTGCCAAGCGGGATGGCATTATCAGGTGTCATATGCTGCGTAAAGATGGACACACTATTCGAGATAGCTACATCTATAGTATTTTAGAAAGTGAATGGTCAGATGTGAAAACATTATTACAAACTAAGATGATGCAATATTCCCGAAATAATTACTTCGAAATCTAGGTCCTGGCCTTATTCATCTTTGCTTTAATTAACTATCCATAAGACAATATCGGGGTTATTTTAAGTGAGTATTGAATCATGCAGCTGATGCCTTTGTTACCACATGTATGGACATTTGGTGATTTAAAATTGGACTTATCCCAGCCGCATGTAATGGGGATTCTCAATGTCACCCCGGATTCTTTTAGTGATGGTGGCCGGCATAATCAAAAAGAAGATGCAGTCGCCCGCGCACTGGAAATGATGGCTGAAGGCGCAACCGTCATCGACATTGGGGGTGAATCGACCCGTCCAGGTGCAGCAGCAGTAGAAGTGGAGGAAGAAATTCGCCGCGTGGTGCCTGTGGTTGAAGCTTTATCCAAACATAATATCATTCTCTCGATTGATACGTCGCAACCTGAAGTCATACGCGCAGCGGTAGAGGCGGGAGCGCATATCTGGAATGATGTCCGTGCTTTGACTCGACCAAATGCATTGCAGACTGCAGCAGAGCTGAATATTCCGGTCATCATCATGCATATGCGCGGTGAACCAACCACCATGAACAATCTGGATCAATACGAGGATGTCACTAAAGATGTGATACACGAGTTATCCCAACGTGTTCAGGATGCTTTAGATGTTGGAGTAAAAGCGGAAAATATCATGATTGATCCAGGTTTTGGTTTCGCTAAAAATGCCCAGCAAAATTTAAAGCTGTTGCAAGAGTTCTATAAATTGACAGAAATGGGCTATCCGATTTTGTCTGCTTTATCACGTAAACGCTTTATCGGAGCAGTTTTGGATGGGGCAGAACCACAAGAGCGTGCAGTGGGTTCAGCAACAGCGCATTTGTTGAGTATTCAGCAGGGTGCATGTATGGTACGGGCACATGATGTTAAAGTCACAGCCGATGCGATTAAAGTCTGGCAAGCTATGCAAATGGTTTAAAAATCGAGGCTGGGAAATCCCTACATTGGCAATGTTGTTTGGCTTTTAAGCAACAATATGCTATATAGGCACGCTTATAGATAGTCATCCTTTAGAGTGCCTGTAATGTTTGCAGATTTACTTCTCCCCATGTTCGATGATGAGTATTATCCCGATATTCTGGTTGCTGAAATCAAGCAGCACATCGAACGTTTTGCCCAAAAAGTTGCTAAATCAGGTTTGTCAGATCAAGAGATTTATCAGCTTGCCAATCTGACTGTGGCTGATATTAATGTCATGAAACCTCAGTTTGAAGATCTGGATTCATCTCTGGATGATACTGCCGCGGATTATATTGCTGAAGCCATGATGATGGTGGTGCAAGAGCACGGTCTGTTCGAGATTGAAATGGAAGAGTTGATTACCAACCGTGAATGGTGATTTAAGAAAACCCTGCAGCTGCAGGGTTTTTTATTGTCTGTTGAAATAATCTTTAAAGCTATTAAAGCGAATCGAGCCGAGTAATTGTTGCTCTTCATTCATGCATTGCTGATAAAGGTTTTGATAATAAGCCTGCAGATTCAACTGACCTTGAATCTGTTGTGGTGTTTTAGATCTGGACTGTTGATAAGCCCAAAAAGCCAGTTGCCGGAGTTTCTGCAACCTGATTTGGTCAATCGCGCTACAGGAACTTTTAAATAAAGGTTCCAAGGTCACAGCGCCAAAAGAGGAAAGCGCTAAAATGATCATGCTGATAATAACCAGCACATCCGAATGAATCAGATAAAGGTTGAGCAATAAGCATAGAAAAATTGGAATTTGCAGATAGAGACAGTTTTGCAAATGCTGACTATAGGCTTTGGAGCTGAATTTCGCCTGATATTGTGCATACCAGATATAGGGATAGAGTAGTGCCATCAGTACAATTAAGGTGACATTAAAGGCAATCGTGGCATTTTTAAAAAAATAATATTCCAGAAATACGGAGCTGAGACTACAGGCTACACAGACCAGAAGGGACAGTAAATTAATCGCGATAACAAACTGGATATTTTGCAAGGCATTAAATTTAAAGCGGCTATAACGCAGCTTAAGGAAAAAAGCGTCTGGATGACGTAATTGTAATGTAGCGAGATCAAAGTGTTTTAATTCTGACATGGGGATTTCGCGCTAAAAGAATAAAATTCAGGCACAAAAAAACCAGCCTAATGCTGGATTTTTTATTGCACCATTTTAATAAATATTAAAATGGTGCCCGAGGCCAGACTCGAACTGGCACGCTTTGTGGGCGGGGGATTTTAAATCCCCTGTGTCTACCGATTTCACCACTCGGGCATGTGCGCAATAATAGAGGACGAAATAAAGCTTGGCAAGCAAATTCCGAAATGATTGCTTTCTTTTCAAGCAATTCCGTGGCTTCTATTCTAAAAATCAGCAAATCAACGTTTTTTAAAATTCAATATTTGCAGATCTTTAAGATGGCCAATGAAAAAGGATAGAGAGAACTATGAATTTTCATCCAGATAGCTGTCGACATCTAGATGCTTGATCGTTTTACAATATTGATGCTCATATTTCAGCAGCCGCGTATATAACCCGGCATAGTGATTTAATTGCTGTTTTAGTTCGGCATGCCGAGGATCATGGCTTGAATAAAAACGTAATTTTAGTCGGATCAGACAGGTCTGTTTATAAGCCCAAAAACAGATTTTACGTAATTGTTGTAGCTGATAGTGCTCAGTATTTTTGCTATTTTCCTTGAATAAATTTTCCCGATAAAAGCGCACAAAGCCAAAGCTCACGCCAAAGAAGAATAAGCTCCACATCAGCAAACTACTTTGCATAAAGACCAGATTTAAGGCTTGCAATAGAATCACAATAGCCATCTTGATCGGAGTATGCCGTAATAACTGATACAGTAGACTTCCTTCATAAATCATTTTTCAATCAATTTAATTGTTTATCTTTCACCCAATCTAAATTGTATATGCCAGCAAGTAAATTAAACCGCAGGTTTAATCTTTTACGACGATTTCTATATACACA
>NZ_JBWZQN010000077.1:0-13751 GCF_056724605.1 Prolinoborus fasciculus
AAAGTCATTTGAATGATTTCTTCTTGGTCTACGTGTCATAAAATACTCCATATATTGATGTTTATAACATCATTTGGGGAGCAAAATATCACTTATAAGTGTTGTTCAAATTTCCTGATCCACCTCTATCTTTTATTAATTACTGGCCTCTCATTTAACAATCCAAGTGGAATCCATATGAATGAGCTATTTCCAACTCTATTAGGAACAGGAGATCCACAACTTGTACAAAAGCAGGAAGTAAAACCTGAATCTTTTTTAAATGTGCCAATGGAATCCGTACCAGAAACCCACTCAAATACCATCTCATTCACCAATGTAGCTGCATTTGCTCCCGTACCACTTTGTTTACGACATAAACTGCAATGACAGTGATACATCGTCTGAATATCTTTGTTAATTAAGAATCGAACCTTACTACACAAGCAACTACCATTATTTTTCATTTATTAACCTTATATAATTCTATATTTCTTCCGTATTTGAGCTATTCAACATTAGATTACTTAAATTATTTTTACCTTTAGTAGCTAAAACTTTAGCTACACTTGAAATATCATTTTTATTTCTATTTTGACTTAATTTAAATTTTCCCACTAAGTCTGTAATCTCAATTTGTATTCCTACAATATGTTTCATCCTTTCGTTGATAAAGTCCGCTGGTGCATCTGTCATTTTCCAAGGAATCTCTTGATTGGACTCATGTTCTCTAGTAAGACGAGCCAAAATACCTCTTAATATTTTCTCATCTTCAATAATTCTGGCCTTACCTTTTGCATGAATAACTACGTAGTTCCAAGTCGGAACAACTTTATGATGTTCAAATTTTCCTACATACCAATTAGGAGAGATATAAACATCATCAATTCGGAATATTACAAGTACATTGGCATCATTCTTTAAAACTTCAGCTAAAGGATTTTTTCTCGATATATGTGCCAATAATTTTCCACAATCCCCCTGATCAGGCACTAATTCAAAGGGAATATGGTTAGCATCTAACTCACCATTGAAATATGTAACGATACAACCGAAGGGATGTTTTTTTACTAAATCATGAAGAAGATTTATTCGTCTTTCTTCAAAATGAGGAGGTAAGTACATTTAGCTCTTTCTATAGTTTTGATGTTGTATTACATCAAATTAAGGTAATTAATGGCTACTTATCAACTCTTATTTAACATAATGGCGATTCTACCAAGCACAATCATATATTAATATAAATATAAATAACTTAGAAATTTAACACTGATCACAAAACGCATTGGTGAGCTTTTAAGCAAGTCTGTAATATTTTGCCAGTAAATTTGATTAAAAAAACGATCAATTTGGCAATCGGGGCCCATTTCATACGGATCCAAGTTCCAAAACTATTCCCAATTGCTGGGGATAAAATTTAGGCTATTTTATGCGCCCTGGCGTACATAAATTCTGGCCCTTTGCTACTATCTGGAACAGTGGAATTTTCCTATGATGAACTCGTCAGGAACAGGAAGTTCCATAACACATAAAACAAGAATTATAAGTTATTGCACATGGACCAGAGGGTACAACAGCACAATCAGCAACGATAAAGAAACCCCGGCAGGATGCCAGGGTTTTTTATTAAAAATATTATAAAAAACTAGGTTGTAATTGTTCTCTTTTTAAAGATTCTATACGTTCAAAAATTTTAATTTTTTTATTAGCATTTTTTAAAGAAGATTCAGACATCTTTTGAGTAATTAATAGCAATTCATCAGTGTTATAAACACGTTGAAACTTTCTTTCTTGTTGAAGAAAAACTGTAACTTTTTTACGCTGATTAATTAATTCAATAATATTTTTTAATGTTCCAGTACTTTGCTTATCCCAGAGCATCACTCCTATGTCAGCATCATTAGCTAAAACTAAATCCTTAGCTGTAAAGAAAGCCCTTGTTCCAAACTTATATTCTGTAATAACAGAATTAGTATGCCAGTTTCCAAGATTATTTCGAGGTTTCTTACCACTATGATAAACAGTAACTTTATCGTAGTTTTTACTATTTAAATATTCCTGAACAGCTTTATCAATTCCATCAGCATCTCCAAGGATAATTTCATATCCTTGGTCTATCATTTTATTGATACGCTTAGTAACGGATTCATCTAGCATTTGAATGCTAATAGAACCAGCAATAAAAATCTTTGTCACTGCTATTTCCAAGTCAATGCTGCCACATAAATTTTATTAATCTTAGGATAAGAGCTTAACATTTTACAAGCTGCTTCCATAGTGGCCCCTGTATCAAATAGATCATCGATTAAAAGAACATTCCAACATCCTTCATTTCGAATTCCATTAAAAATAGAGAAACTATTTATTAATGCAGCTTCTTTATCCTCTCTAGAGTGTAAGTCTTTTAGAGAAGTTCCATTTTTTGTTTTATGCAAGATATTTGTAAAGATGGGTACATTAAGAGCTTGGCCTAATCCTTCAGCCAAACCATACACAGGTTGACGATCTCTGGTGTTAGAAGCAGGCATAGGAATAATAAACTCTATTTTGTCTTGGAAATTTTCTTGTATGGATATAGCTAAAGCATCTACTAATTTAGGAATTTGCTCCCAATCATCTCTATATTTTAGTAAGAATAATGCTTGTCCTAATTCTGATCTTTTTGTATCAAACATCGGACGACCATATTCATTATCACCTATATATTCACTTTTTAAGACATGCTTATCTAAAACAATTCCTTTTTCCCAAGGGCCCTTAATTTCTCTAATATTCATATTAATAAAACTTTATAATTAACTATAATAGAATTATAAGTTAATTTAAAAAATAATAAATATCAATATCTTAATATTATTTAATAAGTTTTTAAAATTCTCTAGGCTTCCATACACTTAGACCTTTAGGCAATACAATTAGAGTTATAATTTGATCATATTTTTCTGAAATAATCTTATATTCAGTAAGGTACGCTTCTTTATCGGCATATTGAAACCATATAGTTGCTTTTATTTTTTCACCATTTTTTTCTTCAACTACTAAAGGATTAGCTGCTAAAGAACCATCCGGGATAGAAGTAACTGTTTTTTTAGTACTAAAAAAAGCTCCATTTTTAAAAGCAGAATTGCTTGAAAAAGCCCACTGCATAAACTCATCTCTAGAAACAACCAATATCACATTTTCATCAGTGAATTCTAGCCATCTCAAAATTGCAGCTGTCAGAGAAACTCCATATCTCAATGCACATAGAGATAAGGAGTAAATTAAGTTAGTAGTATCTACTTGTGTTCTAAAATCATCTATCGGCATAAGTAAATATGCAGCGAATTTATTGGCTTCAGTTTCAATAGAATTATTTGTATATAACTGGATATCATCATTTCCACATTGAAATTCACTTTGCAACGATCTATGAAGTAAATAATGTCCAAGTTCATGTGCTTTTGTGAATAGAATTCTTCCAGCTGATTCCACAGCTGGGTTATATAAAATAAACCACTGACTAGCATCATTTTTTAGTAAGGCACCATCAAATTTACCGACATTCAACTCTAGAATGTTGACAATAGGATCATCCCATTTAAAAATGTTAGCTGCTTCATAAGCAAGCATATCAACATTAATGGGAAATTTTTCCAAACATTGTACCTGACAAAAAACATCAAAAATCTTATGCAATCTATTCGCTGCTTTAGGTGGATGTAATTTTTCATCCATTATTATTTATTACCGGTAGTTTGAATTACAGCCATTATATTTCTTATTTGTTCTTTTTCTTGAGAACTTAAATTTTTATATTCACGGAAAAAAGCGTTATCAATATGCTTTTCATCGGGGGTGAGGGTATTAGCTTCTAGAAAAAAATCGACATCTACCCCTAATACCTTAGCTAATGCTGATAATTTTTCTGCTGAAGGCTTTTGTGATTCTCTATTTTCTAACTCCCACAAATAACTTTTACTTAATCCTGCACTTTGGGCTAGAGCTTCTAGAGTAAGTTTCTTCTCCTTTCTAAGAAGTCTGATTTTATCGCCAAGAAAAATTGCCATTTCAATATCCCCTTTTAGTTTAAGTTATATTTTACTAATAAAAAGTTCGGAATAGTGTAAAAAAAAGATTGACTATGTAAAAAAACGGATAAATAATGTACCAAAGTTCGGTATTCCGGAATTATTATCATGTTTTAAAAGTATTGGAGTTAATTGAATGACAACCTTTATAGATTATTTTAAAGTAGACCCTAATCAAAGTATTGATTTTCTTAACCTAAAATTGGAAAGAGATACGAAGATATTTCTAGATCCTTACAGCGTTGCAATGACAAACAATATTCATTGCATCAATGCTCATAAGTGTATTAAAGCGTTCATGGAAGTTCTATTATCAGCGTTAAAAAATGATGATCAAAAATTAGCTACTGAATTGTGTAGTTACTTTCATGAACCAAAAGGAACAGGAATTGGGTGGACAAAAAAAAGCTATAAAGGTCGTGGAGCAGGAGAAATTAAGGCATCTAAATTACTGGAAGCTTTAACTTCTTCTGAAGCAGTTATGTCTGGAGCGATAGAAGATTTAGAAGAGCTAATTTTAGTTGTTGATGGGTTAGGATTAGATACAATTTCAGATATAACTATTAATTTAGGAATGAAACACTTTATCGAATTTACACAAGAAAAATGTAATGAACTTAGCATTCCTTTAGAAAAGATAAGCAAAAAAATAAACTACTTCTGTCATTTAGAAAAAATCTGGAAGTCTGATTATTTTATGTTACCTCATGCACCTATAGGTGAAGAACAAGAGAAGGGGCTAATAGTATTATTACCTATTAATACCTTAGCAGGATTATCACCTTACGGAACATCATATTTCTTTACCAATATAGCTACACCACATTTTGTCAAAGAAGGTATTTCGGCTGGGGCATCATTTATAAGTGCTGCAAAATCAGGCGGCTATAAAGCTAATATTAAGAAAATGAGAGAAGATGAACGTTACAAAGGTGGTAAAAAGAGGATGAGTAAGTTCATAACAACCCATCCCGAAACTCTCAAAGAATATAGAGAAAAGGTAGCTTTATATCGCTACAAAAAAATTCGTAAAAATGACAATTAATTCAAGGAAATTCAGTATGTCTAAAAACTCCAAACAAACCTCTAATACTGTAAGTGCATTAGCCTCAGAAGTATTGCGAAATCCCTCATCTTCAGCAATTCAAAAACAGTTAGCGGGATCAGCCTTATCTCAAACACATTCTAGTAAGCAAACTGGAAGTAATATGGAAACTAAAGCATCGCAAGTGTTACAAAGCGATAAATATAGTGATACCACAAAATCATTAGCAGCATCTGTTCTTTCTCAATCTAACAAAGAAAGATAAGTGCAACATATATCAAATATATAAGCATCTTTCGAGATGCTTTTTATTTAACATAAAATCTCTTATACGAAATTTAGTTCGAATAACTAAATTTCGTATAGCCAGCAAAATTTTTTACTCACCAAAAATTTTATTAAAATTTCCGTAATCAGTTTTTTCTTTCAGCTTATTTAAAAGATAAGCCGTTTGAGCCGTATCTAAATGCCCTTCATCAATCAATTTGATTGAATCAGTTAATCCGATATTCAAATAACTTGAATGAATACTGACTTCTTTAGAATCATTTCCGAAAATGCCACTGAGTAAACTTCTAGGTTGTTGCTCGAGTTGCTCTAAAGCGTAGTTTTCAAAAACATCTACACCCCAAATTTCAGTATAGAAGTCTCTCTCATTGACATGCTCGCATACAAAAGCCACTTTGATGTGTGAAGCTCCAACACCATAAACATGTTTTTGTAATAGAAAATTTGCTAGACCAGCTTTAGTCTTATCCGTCAAATTAAATAAAGATGTACCTGTTAATTCGGGATAAAAAACGACTAAAGTTAATTGATAATCCTTGTCAAATCCCTCTTGTACAAAGCCATAGAAAATTTTAATTGGATGATTGTTGCTTACTTCACTTGGGTAATATGCTTCATATAACACTTTTCATCGTACTCCTATCTTTTCATGAACCATACTCAGGTTTTTCTGAGAAAATTATTAAAGAAAATCCTTAATTTTAGGCAGCTTTAAAGTCCTGAATCGTTTTTAAATTCGTGCGTTTTGGCATGTTATAGCACTCATAATATTTAGGCATTTCCAACGTTCCGTAAGAGCCGTTATACATCACCACGGCAGTACAAATCGGCAATTTAATAAATTCCGCAGGCTCAATAATGGATTCCAATTTAATGGACTTTGTTGTCCCTACGTTTTGCGATTTGTTGGAAGATGAGCCACTTGTTCGACTGGATGAACTTGTACCACTGGTTTGACTTGTACCTGCCGTTTCAGAAATGTAGGTTGTTTCAGTTTGACCGACCAATCGACTGCATTCTTCAGCCGATTCGATATCCCCAATTCTAAAAACGATTTTCAAATTACTCGAACCCATGAACATTTTGTCGCTATTTGCGCCATACAAGCGATTTAAGCCCTCTAAGCTCTGCAAGTATAGAAAGGTAGGCATATTTGCAGAACGTATCGTATTGAGCAAATCAGTGAATTTTGGAATAGGTGCACAATTAATGATTTCATCTAAGGCAATAAATACGGGTTTACGGTTTTGATTCGCTTGTAAAATACGCATGGTATGCGCCACCATTGCCCCGAATAGCGTAGCCGTTGAACTTTTATACTGTTGGTCAAACTGTAAAAATACAGCTTGTTTAGGCTGCATGAGAACTTCTTTTAAGTAGAAGCCTGGAGCATTATCTGATGTCGTTGCTCGAATACGATCATCATCAAGAAACTCAAAGGCTTTGGAAACTGCCGTCATCACAGATGCAAGCAAGCGATCATTTTGAGCAGTCCGAGAAATTTCTTTGGCAATATTGGAAACACTGGATTTTTCAGACTGTCTTAATGCCTTTAACAACTCATCATTGCTATCCATGCTATTAATATAATTTTGAGCATTCACAAGTGATGCCTTATCACTAAGTTCGATGAGAACAGCCTTCAGAATACGCCTAGCCAAGTCATTAAAAACCACCGATTCGGCTGTATCATCTTTAATGATAATGTTCAAAATCTCGTTGAGTTCTGCTGAATCCTTCACTTCTGAAAAAATATTGTAGTGGTCACTCTCAACATCGGTTGGATTAAAAACCCAATCTTTATAACCAAAAATTTTAAAGACATTGTTTGCTTTAAGAATCGCCCAAATTTCAGGCTTTACGTCCGTTGCCACGAAGCTACGCCCGGATTTCATCCACTCTACGATTTGAGAGATTAAAAATGTTGTTTTACCCGAGCCAGGTGCGCCCAAAACAATGCCCCGATCCTCATTGGTGACCCTTAAGCTTTCACGATGAAAAGACCAATTCAGGTGTTTTTGTTGCATGTCCTTCATTTGCTTCTTTGGTAAAATCCTATCCGTAAAAGCAATAAGGGGCGTTTTATTTTCAAATCCTTTATGCACTTCACTTAATAAGGTGCCATACCCTTCCGCAGACTCTTTTTTTATACGTTCTGCACGTGGTTTTGACTTGCCACCAGCAAAGTACAAAAATGCATAAAGACCAACAATCACAAGCCACGATACGAAATAATTATTATTTGAAACCACAACATAATGACTTGAAAGCAAATTTGTGATGTCGCTCAACAGATAGGTCTGGGCTAGAACTGCCAAACCGAAAAGAACAACATTATATAAAAACTCATGGTATGGATTATGCGCTTTAAAATGTGACTTTAAGCTCACAAAGAGCATGAGAAAAAGCGCAATAATGATTAAAACTAAAAGGGTATTCGCATAGCCAACCGAAAGTGGTTTAAGGTGCAAAGTTCTTATTAAAAACGTGTAATAAGCCATAAGAAAATCATGTACCACTTAATTATCCCCTTTTTGCTGTTGTTTACCCTCACAGGTATCTAAGAACTGAGGTTCAGAAACAGGACTTTTGAGCCACGAACAACGAACCGTATAGTAAAAAGATGCTTCTGAGCTTCTAAATTTAATTAAATTGTGAGTGGGTTTTAGCTCTGCTTTATCATTCCAAATCAAAAGTTTGCAATTAATACAACGACCACATAACGGTAATTTTGATCTTATTTCTGACGCAATCCCCATCTAGTTTTTACTCCATGAACCCAGGTACACGGACGTAATATTGATACGGCTATGTCCCAATTCTTCACTAATTAACATACGGATTTCTTTATCTTTGATCTTTTCATCAGCCGACAACACACGAGAACCGCCTACCGCAGGGCAATCAAACCCCATGAGTTCACGGTATCTGGTTTGAGCATAGCCATGCCTTAAGCCATGCGTTTGCCCAACACCCAGGGCATGCGTTACTGCCTCAAAATTGGCTTTGTGAGATTTATAGCTTTTTTCTTTTGGAATCATGGAACCGCCATTTTTCACGGCTTGAGCATAGGCATTTTTGAGTTCTTGACGTTGTTTTTCATTGGTTATGGGAATTGTTCGAGGTCTTCCGCCTTTGGTCCAACTGTCTTTTAAGCGGATATATTTAGCATTTTCAATTTTTTGACCATCTAAGGCATATTCAGGTTGGAATTTCATGCTTTCTTCACGTCTAAACCCGAAAGCGTCTTGTAAACGTAAGCTTTGCGCTATGTTTGTATCGGTTTTAGACAAATCCAGATCTTTTAAAGATATAGATTTATTTTCATTGGTGACATAGACACGATTTTCTATTTTATAAGTTGCATTGTCTTTGACGGCACCGCTATTGCTGACTTTTTCAGCCCACCACCTTACGGCCACCATTCGATTTTTTATCGTTCCTGTGGACACGCCATCCTTACGCCATTGCTCAAGCAATTTATTCACATGCCGACCTTTTAAATCTTTGGGCGACATGGTTTTAACGTCATAGCCATTCCTGGCAAGCTGTTCAGTGAATAATTTCAGCATAGCCCGTCTATTTGCTTGCGTGGCGTGTGAACCCTCACGGAACTTATTGCAGAGCTGATCAAATTGATATTCTAAGGTCATGATCCATCTTTTATTGGAGATGCTTGATTGATGAGTACAGCGCAGCTTTATGCTGTGCTACGGAATCAATTAAGTATCAATTTTTTAATTTAAAACTGGGTGAGATCCGATGTATTGGTTAGTGTTAAGAGCCGAATTAACGTTTTATCAAATTCAATTATAGAAATTGGTTCAATAAAAAATGCTCAAAAAATGGGTATAAAAATTCGAGAATCTTTAAGTCCAAATGTGTGAATACTTATAAAAATAAACCGTTTCTGCATATAGGATGAGAGCGATTAAAAGTATTTGATCTCCTGTATTTAGTTTATGTTTAAGCTGAAAAACGTAAATGAAAGTCAGCAAAGAAAAGTTATGAAAAAACAAAAAAGTCTGATCAGTATATGTGTGAATATTCTTCTATCACGCGGCAATAACTTCCAAAAATGTTTTGTATTGTAAGCAATATGAGGCTTCTCTCAGTCGTCACTACTTAAAGGTAGTGACGACTGGGGAGCCTGGCCACTGTTTACGCGTATAAAAAAGGACGGTCGCCACCCCTTCGGGATGGCTCGGCTACTCCCGGAAAAATTTAGATGGGAGCTGGTAATCAGAGGGAATACGTTTTGAGATTTAGATTTTTTCTCGTCGCTCACACTCCGTTCGCCTTGTTTTTTTCTTTTGCTATTAAGAGGAATGATTAGAGCGAGTGTCTACGAGCGAACTAAGAAAATTTGCTTATCCCTTTCCCTGATTACAAGCTGCCCTACGTGTCAAGAACTCAGAATCAGAGCATCCCGAATGGGTGCGAACTGAATGCAGTTGTTTTAGGTCGAGCGAAGCGAGTAAAAAATGTATGAGCGAAGCGAATTCCGAGTTGCTTTTGCTTTTTCTTAAAGTCATGGAAATATTTATCAAAAATTGCCCCGCGAATCGAGCGATAGCGAGATTCAATAGAGTTTGAGCGAAGCGAAAACCAAGGGCAATTTTTCATTCCCTGTGTTTTTAATTATTTTAAGGTTTTTAAATGTTTTTAACTTAGTTTTAATTATTAAATTTCAATAACTAACTATTGTATTCCCCCACGTTTAGTTACCCATTCCCCCACGTTTAGTTACCCATTCCCCCACGTTTAGTTACCCATTCCCCCACGTTTAGTTACCCATTCCCCCACGTTTAGTTACCCACTTAATTACACCCTTAACTAAATAGTTGTAGTTATACCCACATTGTTATAATCTGTGGGTATAAAAATATTTCAAATGAGTCTATGTCAAAAGAATTAGTTGTAAAAACCAATCGGTTAAACCAAGCTTTTCAAACTCTATCTTTATCAGAGTTTCATATTGTTCAATTAGCTATTGTTGATGCTAGACATACGGGTACAGGACTAAGTACAGATACTCCTTTACGAATAGATGCTTTGAGATATGCTGAAGTTTTTGGGACAACAAGGCAAAATGCTTATCAGAGAATGAAAGAAGCAGAGGATTCTTTATTTAATAGAAGATTTAGTTTCTTTGATGAGGATGGGAAGTTAGTCAAAAGTAGATGGATTCAACAAGTAAAATATTTAGATGATGAAGGGGCTATTGAACTTGTTTTCACACTAGCTGTTGTACAAGGCATAAGTAAAATTGATGGTATTAAAGACTTTTTTACTCAATATTTACTGAGCCAAACAGCCCAGCTTAACAGTACATATTCAGCAAGATTATATGAGTTACTAATTCAATGGAGAGCTGTTGGAAAAACACCTTTATTTGAATTAACAACTTTCAGAGAGCAACTTGGAATTGGTGTTAATGAATACAAGCGTATGGATCACTTTAAAACTAGAGTTCTTGACCTAGCCATTTCTGAAATTAGCGAAAAAACAGATATAGAGGCAACCTACCAACAGCATAAGAAAGGCCGTTCAATATCTGGTTTTTCTTTTTCTTTTAAGCAAAAAAAAATTAAGAACAAATCATTAGAAAATCAAACAATATCTGGGAATCTAGATCTTTTTTCAAAAAAAATGACTGACTCTCAACGTCACTTATTTTCCAATAAGTTATCTGAACTTCCTGAAATGAGTAAATACTCTCAAGGAACTGAAAGCTATCCTCAGTTTGCAGTAAGAATTGCTGAAATGCTTAAAGATTCTGAGAAGTTAAAAGAGTTTGCTCCAATGCTTGAAAAAGTTGGCTATCGTTAAATCGTTGATGTAACGTTACATCACTAAATATTGTCTACTGACATACAGACTTTTACTTGGGTTACATGATGAAAGCACTATCTGTTATTGAATTAGCTCAACTCTATGGAATGAATCGTCAAAGTATCTATAAACGTATAAAGAAAGGAGATTTATCAAAAAATAGTGATGGAAAAATAGATTTTTCAGAAGCTCTACGTGTATTTGGTGAACCATCCCAAAATAATAAGGGTGTAACCACGTTACAGTCTACTTCAGTACAAAAAGAGACAGAAGTAGACATGCTGAAGCAACAGGTAGACATACTAAAAAAACAGCTAGAACTTGCACATGAACGAGAAGTTTTTCAAAGAGAACAATTAGCAACAAAAGATAATCAGATAGAGGCGATACAACGCTTATTAGAAGCCCCCAAAGCCCATATGACTACGTTTACCGATCAAGAAACAATACAATCCAGTACAGTTAAAATAGATCCAAAACCGGATGACACAGAACCGAAACATGACGGATTGACTACTAATAGCCAAAAAGAAAATAAGCGTATTCCAGTGCCGGAGCACGTTGAATCGGAGCAGCCCAAAAGAGGGTGGTTAAGTCGCTTTTTCTTGCCGAATGGCTAAGGGCACTATTCAACTGAAATAATCAAACCCGTGGAACATTGCTTACTTATTGTGCGTGGAACATGAAAAATAAAACAACCTAAGAATGGCTGCTTAGGCTTTTTTATATAGAATAATATATTGATTATATTAAGGTTTTATTACTGAGTTCGCATAACATGTATTATATTAATTTTAGAAAAATTTGATGAATTAGAGGCTCAAGGATATGAAACATGTCTTTTAAAAAAAATACATTTGAACGTAATGATTTTATAGATATTTTGCGCTTTATCTCAATTACATTAGTTTTATTACATCATTTCAATATTCCCTACAAACTCTATGAAACATTTCTAACATTTGATTTTTTAAATGAAAGTTTTATAACAATGTTAGCAAGAAATGGGAATTATGGTGTAACCATGTTCTTTGTAATTTCAGGATACCTTATTACCTCTCACTCATTGAAAAGATGGAATGGTTTAAAAAATATAAATTATAAAAACTTTTATATTTCTAGATTCGCTCGAATTATACCCACACTAATATTATTAGTTCTTATTGTAAATGTACTAGGATTACTAGGTTTAAAACCTTTTATAACTCAAGCTCCTAATGGGATAGAAGTATCTCAGAATATTGTAAATATTGCTGCCTTAACTTTCTGGATGAATATATTAATTATCAATGCAGGATGGGTAAATTATGCATTAGGGGTGTTATGGTCACTTTCCGTTGAAGAAGTCTTTTACTTGTTCTTTCCAGTTATAGGTATATTCCTGAAGAAAGAAAGATTCTTTATTATTTTATGTATTATTTTAATTTTATTCTGTCCCTATTTTAGATACTTACACTATGGCAGTGAAAGTGGGGCATATTTATATCATTACTTTTCTAGCTTTGATGGAATAGCTTTTGGCTGTCTGACAGCAATTATTGCTGAACACTTCAAAATTTCATTTTTTATAAGTAAGTTGTTGAAGTTAATTACTATTCCTTTAATGATCTTTATTTATTTCTACGCGCCAATAAAAGAAACAAGTATTTGGGGGATCTCAGCGTTTGCACTGTGTACCAGTATACTAATCATGACAAGTTTACCAGGTAATAGCAGATATGAAAAAAGTAATTTATTAAATTTTATCAAAGGAATAGGAAGAAATAGTTATGAAATTTACTTATTTCATCTAGTGGTATTAGGCTTGATGAAGGTTGTATATATTCCACAAACAACTACTGGAAATATCAAGGTTCTATTACTGGTCATTTATATAGTCCTTACACTTATCCTTGGTTCACTTATAGCAAAATATTTTTCTAACCCTATTAATTCTAAAATTAGAAAAAAATGGATTAAAAAATAAATGAATAATATTTTCAACAACTTCAGATGATAGAGATGTTCAATGCTCGATAAAATTATTTTATGTCTTTGTTTAAGTCTATCTTCTGTTGCTATAGCAGAAAGTATAGACTCGGCTTCTAAAAAAACGCTTAAATTTGAATTTAAGGAGTATCCAGGTAAAAGTTATACCTTTGAAGAACTTAATTTAATTGTTGATAAAAATTTGAAAGTAATAGTATCAATTTTTCCAGAACTCCAAGGAATTTATGTGGATGAGAAAACTGGAGAAATTGTACTTACCGTTTTAAAAAATGAAACTGACTCAATTAGCCTTCAAAAAGTTAAATGTATATTAGGTCTACCAGTAAAATTAATGGTAATTACTGCCCCGCTTCTAAGAGAGTAAAATTTGCGTAAGATTATATTGAATAATTTGAAAAATCATTCATAAATAACAAAGGGCAGAGTAAAACTTGAAGTGCGACATAAACCACCTAATTAATTTAAAGGGTTTATGGAGTATATAAAATTGTCATACCATCATCTTAACTTTGAAGATCGTACTGCATTAATGCTTGAGTCAAGAA
>NZ_JBWZQN010000078.1:0-13565 GCF_056724605.1 Prolinoborus fasciculus
TTTTGATTTAGCCGGAATTTTAAGTACTTTGGGTTTTTTATGTTTTTGGTATCCTTGGAGTCAAATGACTGGTTGGAAGGATCCAATAAAGAACTTTTTCAAAGTAGATGATCAATCAATGAGTAAACCATGCATCTACTTAACATTGATCGCCACAATACTACTTATAACTTCTACCGTGATAACTTTTATTAATTAAAATTCTAGGAAATATCCATTCATTTGGCTTTATACAAAGTGAGGTTTTTACCTCACTTTTTTGATTGCGTATAAGAGATTTTATGTTAAATGAGATTGCTAAAACCTAGATACGACACTCTTAGTATCTATTTATATAGGGGCAAATAACTCTTAAAATATATTCATAAATTTATATAGATAAATCACTATTTTTATTGATTTATTTGTCTTAAATCCTAATAATTCTTTATTACTTCCAATAATCCTTAAACTTTATAATGAATATACACTTTGATTTAGTTATCCATTCTCCTGGCTATACAGTTGATATGAAATCATCATTGCAAACAATGCAAGGAATGTCTGATGCTATTAGGACTGTTGCTGAGACTATTGCTAATGAAGTGATTCCGGAAAGGAAAAATTTCCATGATGATACGAGAACTGAATTAGAAGATTCATTTGAAGGTTCATATGGTCAGAATTTCAGATTAGTAACATGCTCAGAAAATGCTAAACAAAAATTTAATGAGCTTGGAGAACCTGTAGTAGTAGAAATTATTAAATATTATTTGTCTGAGGCTTTATTTCAGGATTACCCTAAATTATCTCCATCAGCATCTAGATTTATAGATAAATTAGGTACTAGTTCTGAAAGTTTAATCCAAAAATTACGTAACGGAACTCTTCAAAGAGTACATACTGTACCAAATACACTTCATTATGATGTTTCTCTACATCATAAAACTTATGTAAAAGAAGAGATAAAAGAAGTTGAATTGCTTCAAACTTTCGATAAAGAAACATATGCTGTTTTAGTTCCTAAAAAGTCTAAAAAGATTATAAATATTTCAATTGCTATCACTCGATTTAATATTTTTACTGGCAATGGTAGATGTAAAGTTAAAGGTGATAATACTGATAAAACCATAGCCTTTGGTTTTATCTCTTATAAAGCTTTAAAACCTAAAGTTAAAAAGATATTTAGTCAAAATTTAGACTCAAATAATGGTTTAGATGATGAAGAAGTTATGCATTATATTAATGTTTCAGCTAGAGAACTAATTAAGAGAGATGGCGAAGTTGTTAAATATATTATTGAATCTGTAATTATATGAATAACTATTTAAAGACATTATTAGGTTTTGGAGTTTTTATCTTTATAGGAGCTCCAACTCTATATTGGTATCAATTTAATTATAAATTAACTTTACCTTTGTCCCAATCCCAAGAAGTATGGGGACAAATGGGAGATTTTTTAGGTGGAACTTTAAATCCAGTTCTAACTTTTATAACGGTTTTTTTGTTGATATGTTCTTTAAATCATCAATTTAGAGCTAATCTTAGTCTTGAAGAACAGTTAGAAATAAACAAAAAGAATGAATATCTTAGGACATTTGAGACCTCATTTTTCCATTTAATTAACTGTCAAAATGAAATATTTAGGAATTTTAAAATTGAAGTTTTAGAAGAAAATAGAAAAGAGATCCTTTATCAGGATCAAGCTGTTAAAAAAATTGAGAAAGTTACCGAAATGTATATAAATGATGCAGTATTATCAAATAATATTGAGCAATTATATATAATATTGAATAAAAAATATAATTTATATGAAGTCTTAAGATCTTTTTATGTCATAGTTTCTTTAATTGATAAAATGCTTAATGAAAAAAATGGATTTTCTGTAGAGGATAGAAAAACCTATTATTTGCGATTAATAAATGTAACAACATTTTCAAATCTCATTCTTGTTTGTGCATCTGTACAGTTTCTAAAAAATAAAGCTATATCTAAAAAATTAAGAAATAATCATGAACTTAATGAGGTAATGAAAGATGTTAAAATTAGTTTTGACTTATTTAAAGCCAAATCTACCCCTACTAAAAGTTAATTAAGATTCGATAAAATTAAAATAATACGAGTTATGCAAAACGATAGCAGACAGCTCTCGTTTTTCTGTTCTAAAACTGCTAAAATTCTTATACGCCATTGACGTACTTAAACCTATGTTATTCATTGAAACTAGTTGAATAGCCACCGATTTTGTAGACACCTTTTAGTTAGATAAAATGGCTAATTAACGAGGTGCTTATGAGCAGTAAACGATATCCTGAAGAATTCAAAATTGAAGCAGTAAAGCAAGTTACCGAGAAAGGTTATAGTGTGGCCGAGGTTGCTGCGCGTTTAGGTACAACTACACATAGTTTATATGCCTGGATTAAACGCTATGATCCTCAACAACCCAAAGTTACTCAATCAGCAGATCCAACTGCAGAGCTAGCAAAGCTCAGAAAAGAACTGCAAAGAGTAACTGAAGAACGGGACATCTTAAAAAAGGTTCTTTGCACTTTAGCGTGAAGATTGTTACGATATGGACTCATCCATGAGATAACCCGCACATGAGCGCTACCAAGAAAGCAGACAAGTAAGCCGCAGCAACCTTCGTTTTCGGTTGTTGCGGCGTTCTCAAGAACCTAGTTGCTCTGCAAGAGCGCCGCCAAATTCTTAACTTAAGGAGATGGCTTCGTGCGCTCAAAAGATTTTTCTTGGCGGTATTCTCTTCCCGCCACGCTATTGCTGTTATCACCATTCGATTTGCTGGCGTCACTGGGCATGGATATGTACCTGCCCGTGGTGCCTTTCATGGCGGATGCACTTGGGTCCGGTGCAGGGACGATCCAGCTGACGTTGACGGCATACCTGGTTTTGCTTGGAGCCGGACAGCTTCTCTTCGGCCCACTGTCGGATCGGCTGGGTCGCCGCCCCGTTTTACTTGGTGGCGGGATTGCCTATATTGCGGCTTCATTCGGCCTCACCGTAGTTTCATCGCCAGAACTTTTTCTGAGCTTCCGCGTTCTTCAGGCCTGCGGCGCTTCGGCATGTCTCGTTTCCACTTTCGCGACGGTACGCGACATCTATTCGGGCCGTGAGGAAAGCAACGTCATCTATGGCTTGCTCGGCTCTATGCTTGCGATGGTTCCTGCGATAGGCCCACTGCTAGGAGCGCTGGTCGACGCGTGGCTCGGATGGCGCGCAATCTTCGGCTTGCTAGGGATGGCAATGATAGGCGCTGTTATCGCAGCCTGGCGACTCTGGCCAGAGACTCGGCGGCACCGGACGGCAGACCTACAGTGGTCGCAGCTATTGACTCCTGTGAAACACCTGAACTTCTGGCTGTACACGCTCTGTTACAGCGCGGGGATGGGCAGCTTTTTCGTCTTTTTCTCGACCGCCCCCTGGCTAATGATGGGGAGGCAAGGGTTATCGCAACTTAGCTTCAGCTTGCTATTTGCTACAGTGGCCATCGCTATGATGGCTACAGCGCGAATCATGGGACGACTGATTCCCCGGTGGGGAAGCCTGAAGACCTTACGAGTGGGAATGGGGTGTCTGATGGCGGGAGCGCTGTTGCTCGCTGTTGGCGAGACATTGGCACCGGTCTCGGTGCTTGGCTTCATCGCCCCGATGTGGCTCGTGGGTGTTGGTATCGCCACTGCGGTATCGGTGGCACCCAATGCCGCTCTTCGAGGTTTCGATCATATCGCTGGGACCGCTACAGCAGTCTACTTCTGTTTGGGTGGACTACTGTTAGGGATTATCGGGACACTCATTATTACGCTTTTATCGACTGGTACCACCTGGCCGATCATCGCTTATTGCCTCATCCTCGCAACAGCAGTGCTTTGTCTGTCCTGCATCAATCCCAACAGACGCCATCTCAGCCAAGAAGAACATGATGCCTTGGCGCTACAAGGCACCGATAGCGCGCAATCGGTCCATGATCATGACTAGCGCTGATGTTTGGAGCCTGTTCTGGAAGGGCTTTTCGCCAGCGTCTCATGGGCTTCTAGATGAACAGACTTTGCTGATCCGTCTTACACACGACGAGGAGCATACGCCAATTTGTAGCCGATGCGATTGCCCTTGTTTCCTGGTACATGACATCAATTGGCGCCGAGTTCGCGAGTCACCAATTATGCAGTATCGCGTCGAGTTGGATGTACCTGTGCGGCGGCTGCGTTGTCCACAATGCGGTCCAACCAGAGAGCGGATCGATTGGCTACCACCGCGCTCCCGTATTACGCAATCATTGCGCAACTGGATTGAGAAATTAGTACAGATGCTGCCCGTCAGTCATGTTGCCAATCTTTTGGGCTTGCATTGGCATACAGTCAAGACTATTGACATGGAGCGGCTCAAACGTGATTTGCACGAGCCAGATCGAAGTCGATTGCGCCGCCTGATGATGGACGAATTCGCCTTGCACAAGGGTCATCGCTACGCCACGGTGGTCGCCTGTGCCGACACCCAGCAAGTGGTGTGGATTGGCGAGGGCCGCTCGCGTGAGGCGATCCGGCCGTTCTTCGAGTGGTTAGGCGATGCCCGGAACCAGATCGAGGCAGTGGCCATGGACATGAACTCAGCCTTCGATCTTGAAGTGAAGGCCCAGTGCCCCAACGCGGTGGTGGTCTACGACCTGTTCCATGTGGTGGCTAAGTATGGCCGCGAAGTGATGGATAGAGTGCGAGTTGATCAGGCCAATCAACTGCGAGATGACAAGGTCGCCCGCAAGGTGATCAAAAGCAGCCGTTGGATACTGTTACGCAATGCTGACAACCTTGAGCCCGAGCAGGCGGTCAAGCTGGACGAACTCCTGGCCGCCAATGCGTTCTTGACTACGGTGTACGTGCTCAAGGACCAACTTAAGACGCTATGGTTTGCGGAAAGCGAGACGACGGCCAGAAGCGCCTGGCGGGAATGGGCCGGCATGGCCCTCGGTAGCGGAATTGATGCTTTGGTACGATTTGCCAAGAAGCTGGAGCCATATATGGAGGGTATCGTTTCCAGTGCCCTCCACCGGCTGAACACCAGCGTGCTGGAGGGCATGAACAACCGGATCAAAGTCATTAAGCGGATGGCCTATGGATACCGCGACACGGACTACTTCTTCCTCAAGATCCGTGCTGCATTTCCCGGCAAAGTGCGATGAACTTTAAAAAAGGCCGCGGTGTACTTCGCAAGCCAGTCCAAATGAGGTACGCCTTTATTCGGGACAACCAGCATATATGGCCGATCCGTCGTTTGTGTTCAACTCTAGATGTTCATCATAGTGGTTATTATGCATGGCTAAAGCAGCCTATCAGCAAGACAGCCCAGAAACGGCAACAACTTTCAGGACTGATTAAACAGTTTTGGTTAGAATCTGGTGGGGTTTACGGCTATCGCAAGATTTACTGTGATCTGAAAGATGTTGGTGAGAATTGTGGGATTAATCGAGTGCATCGGTTGATGAAAGTTGATGGACTTAAATCACAGCGTGGCTATCGCAAACCTAGAACTCATGCAGGTACTCCGTCGGTTGTTGCTGCAAACACTTTAGACCGCCAATTTAATCCAGCACAGCCGAACCAACTATGGGTGACTGATATTACCTATATTCGTACCCATGAAGGATGGCTGTATCTCGCAGTGGTAATCGACCTGTTCTCACGACTTGTAGTTGGCTGGTCTATGAAATCCAGAATTACGACAGATCTGGTTTTAGATGCGTTATTAATGGCTCTATGGCGGAGAAAACCACAGAATAAAGTTCTGATTCACTCTGACCAAGGCAGTCAATATACGAGCCATGAATGGCAAACATTCCTTAAGCAGCACAATCTGGAATGTAGTATGAGTCGCAGAGGAAATTGCCATGATAATGCTGTTGCTGAGAGTTTCTTTCAGTTGTTAAAGCGAGAAAGAATTAAGAAGAAACTATATGCATCAAGAACTGAAGCTAGGTCTGATATCTTTGAATATATTGAGATGTTCTACAATTCAAAACGCAGACATGGTTCCAATGGTCAGCGTTCTCCATTAGATTATGAAAAGGCCCATCAAAAGATGGTTAGGTGTGTCTAGAATTTTGGTGGCTATTCAAGTATTTTTACCAAGCAAATCAAAGAGCTTGTAAGTGATGAAGAATATCGGCAACTCCAGCAGGATCTCTTGGTACAACCTGATAAAGGTGACTTAATCAAGAATGGTGGTGGAATTCGTAAAGTACGTTGTGCTCAAGGCAATAAGGGTAAAAGTGGCGGTATCCGGGTGATCTATTATTGGGTCACAGAAGATGATCAGATCTTTTTCCTGGCCTGGTGGCTTATCCAAAGTCTGTGAAAGATAACCTGACAGACAAAGAGACCTCTATTTTGCGTCAATTAGTGAAGGAGCAATTTCATGGATAACAACTTATTTGATGACCTGGTTGCTTCAATCAAAGAAGCTGGTGCCATAAAACGCAATGAAATGAAAGCAAGCCGGGTAACGGAGCTTGAATTGCCGGATATTAAGGAAGTACGTGAGAAGACAGGCTTAACTCAAGCTGAATTTGCTGCACGTTTGCATATCAGTGCCAGAACTCTGCAAAACTGGGAACAAGGCCGTCGTTATCCAACTGGTCCTGCAGCAACTTTAATCCGTATTCTTGACGCTCATCCGACTCTAATCTAAGAAGTTTATATAATGAAAAACCCCGGCATCCTGCCGGGGTTTTTCGTATTGGTTCGCTCGGTATAACTCCTGTCGTACCTTACAGTCCTTGTACTTATCTCTTGTTATTCTTGTATGGAACTTCCTGTTCCCGATGAGTTCATCATAGGAAAATTCCACTGTCCCAGGTAGCCGCAAAGGGCCGAGATTTATGTACGCCAGAGCGTACAAAATAGCCTAAATTTTATCCACAAAAAATGTGGATAATTTTGGACATTGAGGCATTGATAAAATTTGAAAAATCTCAAAATTGATTAATTTTTGGCCGATTTTATTGGCAAGAAGTATCAAAACCGCTCATAAAAAAGCCGACTTGTTTCCAAGTCAGCTTTTCGACATCGTCGAGCATTATCACTATAACACAAGTGTATGATTTTTATATATTTAAAATATACGTTTCGTATAACGCCCATTATGTTAAATCAGGTTTAAAACTTAATATCATGTGAATTAAAGTAGGTCGGATCAAACTCTATCTCTCCTATTTCATCCTCGATAATTTGCATGTAATCGTCATATCTTGGATGTTTAGGGTCTTGTAATGCATCTAAAATATCAAGATATCCAAAAATTCCTCCAATATCTTCAAATGGAGCATGATTTTGACCATCTATACAACATGGATATTTTTTATTTAAATCAGGAGATTGTCTGCTTTCTACAGTAATCAAATGTTCCCAACAATCGCCAAAATCATATGTATATATAATTTTTTTACCTACACGTAGAACTTCTTTCAATTTTTGTCTTTTATTGATCTTTTCATGCTTAATAGTCGTGAATTCATGTAAATGGCTATCTTCCCAATCAAAAGCAGATTGAATTGCTTTATGGAGCGTAGATAAAGTAGCTGCCGATGAAATTTGAATAGTTCTCCAGATTTCAGGATCACTGCCTAGAAGACTAATTTTTAATTGAAAAACTTCATCAGAAGATTTGAGCTTTACAGTTCCCATAACAGCCTAGTTCTCAAAAAATAGTTTT
Source organism: Prolinoborus fasciculus (assembly GCF_056724605.1). The sequence continues at coordinate 7,699 of NZ_JBWZQN010000078.1, forward strand.
AGTAAGTCTAAAATTAACATAATACACGTTATATGAACTTACCAAGCATGCCCTTCTGTCATGATTTTTCTATCAAAAGAGTATAGCTGAATGATAGCGAGCCAAATCGCATACAATATCTATCATTAGACTTAATGCAATAATTAAATGATGTTGTTATCATTAATCTAATAGAATTAAGATTAAATGATAGAAATGAATACACGTATTTATCTACGAGCTTCAACTAAAGATCAAGATGCAAAAAGGGCTTTGCAGATTCTTCAGGATCTAAACCAAAACTTGAATTTGGGTGAAACCATTGTGTACGTGGAAAACTATAGTGGTACGAAGTTAGACCGACCTGAATTGAATAAGCTGCTGTCAGAAGCAAATCAAGGTGACACCTTGTTAGTTGAAAGTATTGACCGCTTATCACGCCTAACCCAAAGAGATTTTCAAGAGCTGAAGCGCAGGATTCAGGAGAAAGGACTTCGATTAATTGTGGCAGATCTTCCTACTACCTACCAAATGATTCAAACCAGTGACACCATTACTCATTCAATCCTAGAACTCATTAATAATATGTTGATTGATCTCCTGGCAACAATGGCTCGCCTAGACAATGAGAAACGTATAGAACGTATTAAGCAGGGCCTGGCACGTTCGGGTTACAAGCCAACAGGTAAGAAAGCCAATGAGGCTAAGCACAAACGAATAAAAGAATTACTAGCAGCTGGCAATATGACTAAGGAAGAAATTGCCAAAGCAGTGAATTGTGGAGTTGCAACTGTTTATCGAGTTGCTAAAGTCATTTAAAAAGGCTTGTATCAGTGCTTCCCTTATGTCATATCTATTTACAAAGGAACAAGGCATTCTTAAAGATCAAAAGAAGGGATTAATGATGAAAAAGCATTTGATTTTCCTTGTTTTTATAGTGATGGTTTTTATTTTAGCTCTAGTTGTAAAGATTAATAATGATCATAAAAAACGGCAAGCATTAAACAAATTGGAACTAGTTGAAAAGCAAATCCATTAGGTATATGAATATTAAGATAAATAAAAAGCCCTATAGTCTCTCCCGTTACTATAAGGCTTATAAAACGCTGTAATTTTTTTCTTAATTACCTACTTTTCGATGTAAGTTATGAATATATTTTACCTATTGGTAAAAATAAAGATATAAGACAAAAGATGAATACGTTAGGAATTCCGCGTAAAAACTACTAATTTCGTATAACCGCCATTATGTTAAATAGAGATAGATTAGTAAGAGTATTCAAATAACTTTGTCTTATCTTGTTCGATAAATCCCATATTTTTATAAAGTGTTTGTGCTGGTACATTATCAAAATGTGTTTCTAAAGCGAGATATTTAGCATTCGTATTTTTACCAAATTGAATTACATGTTGCATTAATTCTTCAGCAATACCTTGTCTACGATTCATTTCATGTACATATAAATCATTTAAAATCCAAGCTTTTCCTGCTGAAACAGATGAAAACGTGGGATAAAGCTGGATAAAACCAAGAATGTTATTGAGTTCATCTTTCTTTATAAAAATTTTTGAATCCTTTTGAGTAATCCTCTCATGAATAAATTTCCGTGCTAAATCTATATTTGGTTCTTGATGGTAAAAAACCCTATATGCATTAAAAATTTCAGCTAAGGATTCTAAATCGTTTAATTCTGGTTCAAAAAGAGTATTCATTACATCAAGCTCCAAATATTAAATGCTTAATAAGCATATACATATTTTTATATTATTTGTAAGTAAATATTTGAATTTTAATAATATTGTATATAAGGAAGTTTTATTTGAGCGAATAATCATAAAGAACAAATGTGTTTAAATGTGAGCCTTACGAAAAGCTGTATTATGAAAAATAGCTAAAATTAACATAATACACCTTATACGAAATGCGTTATAATTCTCTTGAAAATTCAACGCTGTAGTTTCTTTTTTGCCCAACCTCCCCAAGGTGGGCTTTTTTTTTATGTTTTTTCTTGTTCCACGCTTAATTCTTGAGCAATGTTCCACGGTTTTGATTAGTTTTAATAAACATCGTCCGGTTTTTTGAGGAGTCATTATTTCAGGTGCTTGTACTGAAATTGGCTCATCAAAAAACTGGAGTCCTGGCTAACCATATGGAAGGAAAAAGCGGCTAAGAAAGCCCCTCTTTTTAGGTTCAGGCTCAACGTGTTCTGGAACAGGGATGCGTTTATTCTCTGAAGTAGTCAATCCGTCATAGTTTGATTCATCCTGTGGCCGAGGATCTGTTGCTATATTCGAATTAGTAGATTCATTTAGCTGATTAATATTTTCTTGTTTTGGCTGTTCTAAGGTGCCTTTAAACTCAATTCTATGAGTAAGATCTTCAATATGTTGCATCAAAGACTTTTCTCTTTGATTTGCTAAATCTAACTGATTTTTGAGTAAAGAAATCTGGTCTTTTAATACATTTTCAACTTCAGATTGAACGTGTACCTGTACATCCTTCTGAACTTGTTCAGTGCGTGTACTGGACTGAACAGCGATTGGATTGCCATAAACTCTGATAAGTTCAGATAAGTCTATAAGACCATCATGATCTCTTGATAACTCACCATTTTTTAAAGCCTCATATATTGTTGTACGTGATTTTTTAAAGGCTTTACTTGCGTCCATGACGCTGAATTTTGTTGTGTTCAATGTAATCCCTCAGTGCGTGTACAAGGATGTTCGTATGAACATCCAATCTGAACATGAAGTTTATTTTGTATTAAAGCCTACTTTCTTTAGATAGGGGAGTAGTTCTTCAAATTTTTGTGGATCTCGTAGCATTTCAGAAATTCGAACTGCAAATTGTGAGTAGCTTTCAGTACCTTGAGAATATTTATTCATATCTGGAAGCTCAGACAGTTTACTGGCAAAAAGATGACACTGTGCATCGGTAAATTTTGAGAAAATCTCAAGAGCAGTTTGCTCTTTACTATGAGCTATAACGACTTTTTTCAGTTTAAAGGTGAATGAAAAACCAGAAATATTACGTCCCTTTTTATGTTGCTGACATTGGACGTTAATATCCGTATGTTCATTAATTTGAGCAATAGCTAAATTTAATACTCGATCTTTAAAATTTCCCATTCTTGTATATTCATCATCAAGAACGCCTATTTTTTGTCTGAATTCTGCTAGTTCAATAATGGGAGTTTGACCTGTACTGCGCCAAGCAATTAATAATTCATACAATCGCACAGCATAAGCGCTGCTGAGATTACTAATCTGTTGTAACTCATATTTAGTAAATTGTTCTTCTAAACGTGTAATAAGTGGCACGATTGCAGGGGCAAATATTAACTTTACTGTAGCTTCATCGTCGATATATCTAATTTCGCTGACCCAGCGACTTAAAACATTCTCTACATTTCCTCTTTTATTAATTTCTTGATAGCTAAATTGACGTACAAATAGATCTTTACAGGCATCTTTTAACGCTTGGTAAGCTGTTTGTCTTGCAACATTAAATTGATTTACATAACTCTCAGCATGGACTTCTAAAGGGTCATTTGCATTGATTCCCCGACCACTATCTCTTGCTTCGACGATGGCTAATAAGATCAAACGTTGTTCTACTAAGTCTAAGTTATAACTCGCATTAATTAATGCATTGTCTTTAACTACTAGGTCCCGCATTTTATTTATCTACATTATTACTTATGAATATAAATCTATAATAATAAATATGTAGATTAATGCAAGGTAAACGTAGTTAAATCTACGAAAAAAATAATGTAGATTATTGGTAGGTAAACGTAGTCATATTGGTAGGTAAACGTAGTCATATTGGTAGGTAAACGTAGTCATATTGGTAGGTAAACGTAGTCATATAAGCTCTAGAAGCCTTTCTTTACAAAGACTTGAGCCTCTCTAAAAGCATTTAAAAGCTTAAAAATAATTAAAAGCCCAAAATATAAAAAATTGCCCTTGGTTTTCGCTACGCTCAAACTCTATTGAATCTCGCTTTCGCTCGATTCGTTGGGGCAATTTTTGGTTAATATTTTCGTGACTTTTAGAAAAAGCAAAAGCAACTCGGAATTCGCTGCGCTCATGAACTTTTTTTCTCGCTACGCTCGATTTAAGAATCAAATTTGGAAAGTTCGCACCCATGCGGGATGCTCTGGTATGCAGGTGATTGATGGATAGGGAGCTTGTAATCAGGGAAAGGAAAGGGCAAATTTTCTCAGTTCGCTCGTAGACACTCGCTCTGTTTAGCGACTCATGCCACGAGATTTCATTTTAGGCGCATGTTGCTGTGCTTTGAGTTGTTGTTCTTGTCTGAGTTTCAGCTGTTGTTCTGCTTTGATCTCATTCACACATTTTTTAATGACTTGATAGGTTGAGTATAGAGTCTGGTATTGCTTGGCTTTGGCCGGATGTTGTTGTTGGTACTGCTTCCAGGCATGTTCTTTGAACTTTTCATTTTCCAATAAATCCTTCACACCATGTTTTTTCTGGTGTTCATGCTGACCTTTTAGCTTTTTGTGTTCCTGATAAACCTCGTCACGTTGGGCTTCCCAGGCTTTTTTTCCAAACAGTAAGGGTTTGTTCTGGGTTAATTCATTGTGTTGATCGACCAGACTTTGCAACTTGTCATGACTTTGTTTCAGTCTGTTTTTCAAGATGTCTTGGGCGAGCTGCTGACTAAACTCATTTTTATGCTTTTGCATCTTGCCCAAGGTGTTTTCTGCCTTTTTAAAAACATCCTGCATAAATTCTAGGTCTAGATTCGCGTCTTTTGCGCTGATTTCGCGATTTAGCACTTTGCCAAGGGTTTCCCTCTGTTTTTCTTCAAACAGGGCTTTTTCGTCAATTGGTGGCGTTTTAGCACTATTTTTGATTTGGATCTGCTGTTCAGTTTTTAGTGTATTGAGTTTGATCTCATTTTCAGCAATCAGCAGATCCATATTTTTGCCGTATTGCAACTGAGCCTGATTTCTCTGTTTGATTTCGTCATTGCTTCGGCTGATTTCGGTCTCAATCCCTTTTCGGCGCAGTTCGGTGACTTTCGGCCCTTCGTGCAGCGTGGCTTCTAAACCATTCTCCTGGTCTTTGTAGCTGCGGTGGTCGACTCGGGCAGTGTATCCAGCCAGATCCAGGTGCATATTGCAGATATCGGCAAAGTGTTCGCGCCAGTGTTCGATTTCTCCACTGTGTTTCTGATCCAGTTCCCGGGTTTTCTCGGTGAAGCCTTCCGGAGTAAGTTTGCGTGTGCTCATCAGGATATGCGCGTGATAATTGCGTTCATCACTACCAGATCCAGTATGCGGTGCATGAATACAGGCATCGACGGCCACCTGATGTCTGTCCACGATACTGGCGCATAGCTCTTCGAGCATGGCCAAGCGTTGTTCCTGATTTAATTCACTTGGAAAAGCGATTTCAAATTCTCGGGCAACTGTCGAGTTTTTTCGGGTTTCCCGTTGTTCAACTTCGTTCCAGAGTCTTTCCCGGTTTTTTAAATGTTCTGGTGCGCCTTCGGGTAAATAAATTTCTTTATATTCCACACCTGTTTTTCGGCTGTAATCATGTTCTCGGCCCTCACGTTCACAATAGATCTTTTCACCTGCCCGATAGGCAATCGCAGCAGTAGCGGAACGCCCTGCTGATCGTGCTACGGTTTTGACTGAAAAGTGGTAAATCGCCATGCCTATTTTTCGCTTTTAAATTTTCACGTAGTGAAATACAACCGTGGATACGGTTGTCGGGGTATTGGGGAGACCCCAATCGGACTTGCAAACGAAGTTTGCATAAGTGCGCTCTTCGAGGAAAACATTACTATACATATAGCACCTTGAATGCATATTCAAGTGCGCTTATGTTAGGGATGGTTTCCCAGGATGATG
>NZ_JBWZQN010000079.1:0-12068 GCF_056724605.1 Prolinoborus fasciculus
TTTTCTGACAAATATTTCTCAAATAAACTTCGAGTAATTTCTACCATCAATCAATGAAAATAATTTCGATCAATCAACCAGTAAAAATCCACACAAGTTGTTCTTCATAATCTCTTAATGATCTTTCTAACACCTCGTCAGTGCTAGAAGCTGGACTTCGATAAACTCAACAACTCCGCCATTCTGCTTCGTTCGTTTCCGTCTATCTCGTCGGTATGGGTGCATTCTAGAGGATTTCAGAATCATTGCAACCCCCAATTCACTATATTTTTCACGTATGTCTTTTTTTTCTACAAAAATTACTAAAAAATCGCTTTTTTATCTAATTTTTAAGCGTTTTTATGCAATAAACCCACTAAACACTTCATTTTATTTTTATAACTGAAAATTCATTTAGACCTAAAAACTATCACAATAATATTTAAAAAAGTATTTTTAGCCTTTTGATATTGAAATCTTGTCTTTTATTTAAATTAGCTCGTCAAAAGAAAACCAAAATTCCCCTACCTTGCCCAACAAACCGATCTAAATCCTAGACTCCTTAATTTGTGAGTTATTTTTTACGTAAAAAGCTTTTATAAAAGCCTATTCTTGGGCTGCTATATAAAAGAAGTATTCATTTTTAGTTTTCGAATCCCAAAACCATGCGTAGATCACTTATATATAGAAGATAAAGTCTGTTATTTTGCATTAAGCGACTTTTTCCTGCTGTTGCTGTCCACGCCAATGTTGCATGACCTCTACAATCATGTCTTTCTTACCCTGATAATCCTCGGCAATAAAGAATAATTTCGCGCGTCGCGGTAACTGCTCTTCAATCAGGGAAAATAAAAAGTAATGCGCGGCCAGATCAAGCTGCATAAATAAAGTATAGACAGATCCATAGAGTTGCTGTTTTTGTTCGACCGGCTGGTATTCAAATAAGAACCGTAATATGCAATCGATCTGTTCATCAAAAATATCTTCTGTTGGAAAGCGATACATTCAATCACCTCTGCTTTAATTTTTTATGTTTTGCACTTTTCTTTTGGAGTCAATTGAAATGAACTCACCCTTAGAGGTCATTCACCTAAGTTCAATTTACTGGTTAATTTTAAGTTTGATGGCTCAACGAGAAAAGCAGGCATGCAGATTTATATCTTGATTACGCAATAATAAAGAAAAAAGGAAGAGATCTCTCCCAAAATCTCCTCCTTAGAATTGAATCTTTACCCGATCCATTATGTCATTATTATAGTTATTCGCTTTAAAGCTTTTAAAAAGAGCCTCTTGGAAAAGAGACTTTCTCAGTTGTGGAGTACTATTATTTTTACTACCCTCTAGATGCTCTAAACGAATTCTCTAGATGAATAAATCCTATACATAATAAAGATGAAAAGCAAGTGATTTGGGAAAAATTAACTATTGTTTTCATAGGGTTTTTTTTGACTTTACTTATTTGATTTTTAAATATAGAACATCAATAAAAAAAGCAGACCGAAGCCTGCTTTTATTTCAATAACTTATCCGCTCTTTAGTCAACAAAAGTGACTTTAGCAATTGCTTTTTTGCTGGCCTGAACAATCAAAGTCACGTTCTCTTTCACAGAATACGTCGTATCTACAGTCTGCCAATCCACTTTTACTGCGCCACGGCCTAATGCATCCTTGGCTTGGGCTGCATTTTTGGTTAAGCCTGCCTCACGTAAAATCGAGGTAATAAAGATTTCACCACCAAACTCGCCACGTGAAATGGTCACTTCTGGCGTACCTTCGGGTAATTCACCTTCAGTAATGATATTACCCGCGCCTTTGTGGGCATTGGCAGCCGCTTCTGCACCATGGAAACGCTCGACCAGCTCCAGCGCAAGAATCTTTTTGACTTCTTGTGGATTACGGCCTTCAGCCACTTCTTTTAATAACTGTTGAATTTCTTCAATGGTTTTGAAGCTCAGCAGATCAAAATAACGCTCAATCAATGCATCCGGCATTGAGAGCACTTTTTGGTACATCGCGCCCGGTGCATCAAATACACCAATATAGTTACCTAAAGACTTAGACATCTTGTTGACGCCATCTAAACCTTCAAGAATTGGCACTGTGATACATACTTGTGCTTCTTGATTATAACGACCTTGTAAGGTACGACCCATCAACAGGTTAAAGGTCTGATCTGTACCACCCAGTTCTACGTCTGCTTCCAGCGCAACAGAGTCATAGCCTTGTACCAATGGGTACAAAAATTCATGAATCGCGATCGGCTGCTGGTTGTTATAACGTTTGGTGAAATCATCACGCTCCAACATACGCGCAACCGTTTGCTGTGATGCCAATTGAATTAAATCAGCCGCAGTTTTTTGCGCAAACCATTCCGAGTTAAACACCACTTTGGTTTTGTCGGGATCAAGAATTTTAAATACTTGTTCTTGATATGTTTTAGCGTTCTCTAAAACCTGTTCACGTGACAATGGTGGACGTGTTGCGCTCTTACCAGTTGGGTCACCGATCATCGCAGTATAGTCACCGATCAGAAACAACACTTCATGACCCAAATCTTGGAATACTTTTAACTTATTAATGAGAACCGTGTGGCCCAAGTGCAAATCAGGCGCAGTCGGATCAAAACCCGCTTTAATTTTTAATGGGCGATTCTGTTTTAATTTCTTGAGAAGGTCTTCTTCAGAAATAATTTCGTGGGTGCCTCGTTGAATGAGGGCAAGTTGTTCTTCAGCCGGCAGGAAATTTGACATCACAAAATCCAATACATCAGTTACTCAATTTGTGCGATATACTAACACTTTTTCAGCATATTGCAGGCTTAAGAATAACCATGACAGCGATCTATATTGGGGTAATGACCGGCACGAGCATGGATGGTGTCGATATTGTTGCTGCTTCTTTTGATCCACTCCAGCTTCATGCCACACTCACTTTGGCATTTGATCCCGACCTTCGGGATGAGCTGATGGCACTGACCTTGCCAGATGACAATGAAATTGACCGTATGGGCAAGGCTGATGTTGCACTGGCACAAATGATTGGTCATGGTATTAATGCGCTGATTGAAAAAAATAACCTGGATAAATCCAGAATCAAGGCGATTGGCTCGCATGGCCAGACCATCCGGCATCGTCCTGAACATGGTTTTACCCTACAAATTGGTGACCCGAACATCATTACTGAAATTACTCAGATTCCGGTGATTTCAGATTTCCGTCGTCGTGATCTGGCGGCAGGTGGTCAGGGAGCACCTTTAGTTCCAGCATTTCATCAGGATATTTTCCAGCATGACAGCATTCACCGGGTAATTTTAAATCTGGGTGGCATTGCCAATGTCAGCCTGCTGCCTGCCGGGAAGCCTGAAGATGTTTATGGTTTTGATACCGGACCGGCCAATATCTTGATGGATGCTTGGTGTTCCCGTTATACCGGTCAGCCTTTTGATGAAAATGGCAACTGGGCAGCCTATGGCACCCCGATTCGCAGTTTGCTTGATCGCTTGCAGTCACACGCATTCTTCTCCAAAGAACCTCCGAAAAGTACCGGTCGTGAAGATTTCAACCTGGAATGGCTGGATGAACAGATTGCTGACTGGCGCAATGACCTGCAATACGATGAACTGGAAGATACTCCAGAAAATGTACAGGCGACTTTATTAAAGCTCACTACCCGTGCCATTAAAAAAGCAATTTACCGCTCTGGCATGGATACCGGACAGGTTTTTGTTTGCGGTGGCGGTGCCTATAACTCACATTTACTGGAGCAGTTGCGCTGGCGCCTGCGCAAACATGAATGGAGCGTACAGACTACCGCCGATCTGGGCCTCAGTCCCACCTGGGTGGAAGCTACTGCCTTTGCCTGGCTGGCCATGCGTTTTATGAATCAACTGAATGGTAACCTGCCTGCAGTCACTGGTGCCGCTGGCTATCGCGTCCTTGGCACCATTACTGCTGTTTAAATTCAGCGAATTACTATTATCTTGCATGACTCTATAGCTACATAACTACTCAAAAACAGTCATCAAAAAAGGTCTGCATGAATGCAGACCTTTTTTCGTTTTCAATATTCTTTATTGCATCATGCGTTTGGCATTTTCATTTCTAAAGGCCCGCAAAATCTGCTGACCAGCACGACCTGTTGGACTCAAGCCCAAACGCTGCTGTTCCTGACGAATCGCTTGACGGGTTTTATCTCCAATCAGACCATCCACCGCACCAATATCATAGCCACGGTTTAACAGAAATTGCTGGATCTCACGACGTTCTGCACGCGAAGTTCCCGGATCATCAGTAGGCCATGTGGTCATAAATGAGCCTTTACCTTGCAGGCGATCGGATAAATGCGCAATCGCCAAGGCATAACTTTCTGCCGCGTTATAGCTATAAATGGCATCAAAGTTTTTAAAGACCAAAAATACTGGACCACTCGGGCCTGCAGGTGTAAGCAATCCGGCCTGAGAAGATTGCGATAAATTTCCTTGAACCAATGCCGAACCATCGGCACGAACCACCCCTTGATTGATCCAGCTACTCAAGGATTTTTTATTTCTTCGGCCTTCACCGGAAACCGACATGCCTTGCGGAATCTTGACTTCAAAGCCCCAAGGTTGCCCGCTCTGCCAGCCACGCTTGCTTAAAAAGTTGGCGGTCGATGCCAGTGCATCAGGAATGCTCGAAACCAGATCACGTCGGCCATCACCATCAAAATCAACTGCAAGTTCATCATAAGTCGATGGCATAAACTGGGTATGACCAAATGCGCCTGCCCAGGAACCCTTTAATTGTTCTTCACGCACATCGCCACGCTGTAACAGTTTCATTGTGGTAAAAAACTCACCACGAAAATAACTCTGGCGACGACCTTCACAGCTCAAAGTTCCTAAAGCCTGTAATAAAGGATATTTCCCCGAAATATCACCAAAATTACTTTCGACACCCCATACCGCAACTACCGTTTCTGCAGGTACACCATAGGTAGCAGCAACACGATTGAGCACCTCACGATGTTGCTGTAGTTTTTGCCGGCCGAGCTGAACCCGTTCTTCATCCACCAAACCAGATAGATAATCCCAAATCGGGGTAGAAAATTCAGGCTGGTAATTCAGGCGTTCAATCACTGAATAATCCGGGTTTAAGTTCTGGGTATAACGATCATAGGTACTGCCGCTTACACCTCTAGCAACAGCTTGACTGCGCAAATTAGCGAGACAGTTTTGAAAATTATTTTGGGAGGCATAATTCGGGATATTTGAACTAGAGGTCAAATCAGTCGGCGTGACACGTTGACCATTAATAATAAGTTCAGCCTGTGCCTGTGAAGCAGCCAAGACCACAGAACCAATAAAAAGTGCAAGCCGTTGCATAAGACCCTTGAATATTTAGATTTTGAATTATGCTTCTACCTTAGCAGCTCATGATGAAAATTAAAGCGCCAATGCGTAAATTTAAATTCATAATTCCTACACTTTTAAATTCATTTTGTAATCTTTAAATTTAAACACGAGTTATCCACAAGCTTGTTTTAAATTCAAATCAGCAGGATTTTTGAATTTAAAAAATTACTGGGGATAACTTGTTTCAGGAAAAGCGAGTCACGATCATCAACATGCTCTAATTACACTAGTTTTCATTTTAAATTCATTTGAATAATGGGCTAATATTTTTAAATTCAGAAACTTTGAATTCATTTATCCAGTTTTAAATTTGAATTCATATTTTTGAATTTAAAAGCGCAAGTTTAAATTCAAAGCCCGATTTAAATTTGAATTTGTTTTTATGAATTTAAATTCAAAACCACTTTCCAGTTTTAAATTCAAACTTTGATTTCAGGCTTATCTACAAGTGAATATGGCAAAATTCAGCTGTAAAAAAGGTTTTATTGAATTGTTATATTTATACTCAATTGATCAGTTTGTAAGCAATTGATTTAAAAACTGATCCGACCAATGGCAGGCATTTTTAAAGAGGCGTAATCATGCCTGAAAGCAGACAAATAAAAAAGCGATCACCGAAGTGATCGCTTTTTTTATCAGCAAGTTAAAGCCTAGATGGTCATATCTTCGCTCAATGCCAATGGATTCGGTAAAATTTTCGCCAGTTGGCGGCAAAGCACAGACAATTGCGCGCTGTCATTTGGCATCAAGGTGATATGACCAATCTTACGGCCTTCGCGCTCTGACTTATTGTAAAGATGCAAATGTGCACCTTCCAGAGCAAGTACATCTGCAGATTTCGGATGCTGACCAATGATGTTCACCAAGACAGTTGGGCGGATCACTTCAGTTGAACCTAAAGGTAAACCTGCCACGGCACGCACATGGTTTTCAAACTGCGAACATACTGCACCTTCAATCGACCAGTGACCCGAGTTATGCACACGTGGTGCCATCTCGTTGGCATATAGGCCATTGTCTGTCACAAACAACTCAAGGGTCAGCACACCGACATAGTTCAGATGATTCAGCAGGCGAGTGATGTATTCTTGTGCTACCGGCTGCAAGTCAGTACTGTCCGGTGCTGGCACAATCGAGTGCGACAGAATGCCGTCATGATGATGATTTTCCGCCAATGGCCAGGTTTTAACATCACCATCTTGGCCGCGTACTGCAATGATTGAAACTTCACGCGAGAAGGTGACAAAGCTTTCTGCAATCAGCTCACCTGCAGGGCCCAATTCTGCCCAGGCCTGATCCATCTGATCGGTCGAACGTAAAACGAATTGGCCTTTACCATCATAACCGCCACGCGAGGTTTTCAGTACGATCGGCAAGCCCAGTTCAGCTACAGCAGCCTCTAAGCTTTCCAGTGAAGTGACCGCTTTGTACGGTGCAACCGGAATAGCCAGTTCATCAAACAAGGCTTTTTCAGACAGACGATGCTGGGCAATCGCCAAAGCCTGACGCGGCGGATGCAGTTGCTTGCTTTGCGTCAGTACATCAACATCTGTAAGTGGCGTATTTTCAAACTCAAGGCTAAATACATCTGCACTATTAATAAAGTCTTGCAGACCATTTTCAGCCTGGCTCGAAATCACCGGACCCAAAGCAGCAGAAGGACAGTCTGTGCTGGCTTCAAAAAATGTACATTGAATATTTAATGGAAGTGCCGCTTGCGCCATCATACGACCCAGCTGACCGCCACCAAAAATACCGATGGTTTTATCCATAATCTGTGTCTCGACTTAAGCTTGGCCTGGAATATTGTTACTTGCCACTTTATCTGTTTGCGCTGCACGGAAATCTGCAACATTTTTTGCGATTTCTGGACGGGTCAAACCCAGAATTTGCGCGGCCATAATGGCAGCATTGGTGGCACCGGCAGGACCGATGGCCAAGGTACCCACCGCAATACCGGCTGGCATTTGCACAATAGACAGCAATGAATCAACACCGTTTAAAATCGAAGATTTCACCGGTACACCCAAAACTGGAAGATCAGTTTTCGCTGCACACATACCCGGTAAATGCGCTGCGCCACCTGCACCGGCAATAATTACATGAATACCACGATCACGCGCTTGCTCGGCATATTCAAACAGGCGGTCTGGGGTACGGTGTGCAGAAACAACTTCGGCTTCAAATGGGACACCAAGCTGCTTGAGCATATTGGCAGTGTGTTCGAGAGTTGCCCAATCTGATTGAGAACCCATGATAATACCTACGAGAGGAGTATCTTGTGCAGCAGCCGCATTCATTGCAAATTTTCCAGAGATTAAAGTGAGATAAAGATAAATCTCGACGAGAGAGCCAAGCTTGAATAGGAGTGCGTATTATAGACTGAAAATTCAGCTTCATAAAATTTAACGGTCAAAGCAAGGCTCGATTTTTCTTGTTTTTTTATCGAATTTTCAAAAACTGTAATAAAAATAGGGGAGTATCTGCAGTTACAACTATTTAAGAACTGCGGAATACAAAATAGACACATCCACACAGACATAAAGCAGCCCAGAGATAATCCAGTTTAAAGGGCTGTTTAAACATAAAAATCATAAAAGGAACAAAGACTAGTAAGGTCACGACTTCCTGGGTGATTTTCATTTGACCGACTGCCAGGCCTTGCTGCGCCAGTAATTTGGTCGCTGGAATCATCAGACTATATTCAAACAGGGCAATGGCCCAGCTGAACAAAATCGCTTGCCAGAGCGGTGCATCATGCGGCAAAAATTTTAAATGCCCATACCAGGCCAGGGTCATAAAACAGTTGGCAATTACCAGAAGAAATAAAGCCGGCAGCATTTGCATGCACTCTGCAAAAAAGTCGAACTTATTTTACGGTTTATTTGGCGAAAAGATATTGCATCGCTTTGAAATTTTCTTTGAATTTATCCGTGAAACAGGATTTAAAAAATCCCACAACAAGGCCAGAATTTTCACTATCTTTTCAGCTAAAGCCTTGCTATCGTTGCTTGCAAATTGAATAAATCATGACAACAGCACCAATATAAAGTGATGGGTCAGACAGGAACGGAGTAAAGTAGATGCATCTGCATATTTTGGGTATTTGTGGCACCTTTATGGGCTCGTTAGCGCTACTTGCACGCGATCTGGGCCACCAGGTAACAGGTTCAGACCTGAATGTGTATCCACCCATGTCGACCCAACTTGAAAATGCGGGCATCACTTTAATGCAGGGTTATGACCGCAGTCATTTACAGCCTCATCCGGATCTGGTGATCGTCGGCAATGCCATGAAGCGTGGTATTGATGCAGTCGAATATATGCTGAATGCAGGTCTGCCTTATATTTCAGGTCCGCAGTTCCTGGCTGATCATGTTCTGCAAGGTAAACACGTGCTGGGTGTCGCCGGAACACATGGTAAAACCACGACCACCACGATGCTGGCTTGGGTACTGGATCAAGCCGGTCTGGAGCCAGGTTTTCTGATTGGCGGTGTGCCATTGGGCTTTTCGGAAAGTGCGCGTCTCGGTGGTGGGAAATATTTCTGTGTCGAAGCCGATGAATACGATTCTGCTTTCTTCGACAAGCGTTCCAAGTTCGTGCATTACCATCCAAAAACCGCAATTTTAAATAACCTGGAATTTGACCATGCCGATATCTTCGATGATCTAGCCGCAATTCAAAAGCAGTTCCATCATCTAGTTCGTACCATTCCAAGTGAAGGCCGGATTATCGCGCCGATTACTGAAAGCAATATTGATGAAGTGCTGGAGCAGGGCTGCTGGACACCTGTAGTACGCACCAGTCTGGATGCCAATGAAAAAGCTAAGCTGTATGCAGAACAATTGTCAGCAGATGGTTCACATTTCAAAGTGCTGCAACAGGGCGTGGTCAAAGGCGAAGTACAATGGAATATGACTGGACAGCATTCGGTGGCCAATGCCTTGGCCACGATTGCTGCCGCTGAACATGTCGGCGTATCGATTGAAACTGCCTGTGAAGCACTATCGAATTTTGGTGGGGTGAAACGCCGTATGGAACTGTTAGGCACAGTCCGTGGTATCGAGGTTTATGATGATTTCGCCCATCATCCGACGGCGATTGATACGACCTTAGAAGGTGCGCGCAAACGTCTAGGGGAACGCAAACTCTGGGCAATTATTGAACCACGTTCCAATACCATGCGCATGGGCAGTCATAAAGATGGCTTGGCTCATTCAGCACGTCTGGCCGATGAAGTGATCTGGTATCAACCGGAAGGACTGGACTGGGATCTGCAACCGGTCATTGAGGCTGCGCCAAACAAGGCCAAAGTTGCACGCACACTGGATGACATCATTCAGACCGTGGTAGCAGAGGCAGGCGAGGGCGATGCCGTAGTAATTATGTCGAATGGTGGTTTTGGTGGTTTGCATCAGAAGCTGATTACTGTTTTACAAGCATAAAACAGATTTAAGTGAAGTGAAGAAGCCCGCCTAGCGGGCTTTTTTTAGCATATTAAAACGTTGATTGAGAAAAAGTGAACCGTTGTTCTGATCCTGCAATCCTATGATTTAAATATTGCCCCAAATAGCAGATTTATCTCTGAACCCTC
This sequence comes from Prolinoborus fasciculus, assembly GCF_056724605.1. Next base: position 9,968 of record NZ_JBWZQN010000079.1, read on the forward strand.
CCTGATGATCTTTTGTTGCAATCTGTACACAAGACTCATTGCAGCGCCATATCACTCAAGGCACAATCGAGAAGAACACAGGTATCTATAGGCCTGAAAGCCAGATCATAAATCAGCCCATCGCTGTCACTATATAAAAGCAATCGAGGCGTTCATTATTCTCGCTGAGTCAGGTCATTCTCATTCCTCATTCCATTAGGAGATGTGTCATGACAACGATGAAAGCGATGGTCTATTACGGCGCAAATGATATCCGCTTTGAAGACCGCCCAGTTCCCACCATTTTGCATCCCAGCGATGCCATCATTAAACTGGAAAAAGTTACCATCTGCGGTACCGACTTGGGTATCTGGAAAGGTAAAAACCCGGAAATTGAGCAGGAGGCTACGCGTAAAGAGGGCAGCTTTAAGGGACGTATTTTAGGTCACGAAGGTATTGGCATTGTGGAAGAAGTTGGTTCCGCCGTGCAAAACTTTAAAAAGGGCGACCGGGTGATTATTTCCTGTGTCAGCCGCTGCGGAACCTGTGAAAACTGCCAGAAACAGCTCTATGCCCATTGTCGCAATGAAGGCGGCTGGATCATGGGTTATATGATTGATGGCACCCATGCCGAATATGTACGCACGCCCTTTGCCGATACCTCACTCTATCATTTACCCGATGGCCTGAATCAAGATGTGGCCGTATTCCTCTCAGATATCCTGCCAACTTCACATGAAATTGGGGTGCAATATGGCGATGTCAAACCAGGCGACAATGTCGCGATTGTCGGGGCAGGGCCAATCGGCATGAGTTGTCTGCTCACCGCACAGTTTTATTCACCCGCCAATATTATTATGGTGGATATGGATGATAATCGGCTGGAATTTGCCAAGACTGTCGGCGCGACGCATATCATCAACTCTGCCAAAGAAGATGCCATTCAAAAGATTCTAGAGATTACCGATGGACGCGGGGTCAACTGTGCCATTGAAGCAGTGGGGGTGGAGCCTACCTGGAATATTTGCCAGCATGTCGTGAAGGAGGGCGGGCATATTGCCAACGTCGGCGTACATGGTAAACCGGTGAGTTTTGAACTGAACAAACTCTGGATTAAAAACCTGACCATCACCACCGGCCTGGTGAATGCCAATACCACAGGGATGTTGCTGAAAACCTGCTGTTCCGGCAAATTGCCCCTAGAAAAACTGGCGACCCATCATTTTAAATTTTCCGATTTTGAAAAAGCCTATGATGTCTTTAAACATGCCTCTGATGAAAAGGCCTTAAAAGTCATGATTGACATGACCTAATCCACATCAGACAAAAAAGTCCGCCATGCGGACTTTTTTATTTTCAGCTTTGATCCATCAGATCAAAAATAGGGGACATAACCACGCTGCTTATAACCTTTTGGCGATGCCAAACTGGCCTGATTTTCTTCCAGGCGATACAGTACTTTGAGGAATTCGGCAATTCCTGACTGCTGTAAGGCATGCGGATCAAATTGCTTCAAACCTAAACGTGAAAATAAAGAAGAAATTTCACTGTGTTTATGCACATATTTCATTGACCATTCCGAGAAATGGGAATGCTCTACCATCGCATCTGCAAAACGCAAGATATTGTGATGGCGGGGATCCCGACAAATGCTCTGAAATAAACTTTCCACTACTTCAGCCTGACCTTCAAGGCACTGGAAAAATTTGCCATGGGAATAATACAACACCCCATGAATCTGATGCTGAAGATTGAACTTCCGGGCAGTGGCCAAAATATCACTCAAATCTTGTAACAACTCTTGTTCAGATTCTATGCGTTCACTGGCATAGCAAAGCTGTAGCATCATGCCATCTCACTAGAGGGAAGAATTAAAACCACAATTTAATCAATAATTTTAAATTAAGTCGACCATTTTTTAAGCAAATATCCGTTTTTGCTTACACGGTTTTCAGTTTGCATTTCTGGACTAAACTTTTAACAATAGTGCCTAAATTATTAGGGCCTGTTGACATTTTCTGTTCAAAAAAATAGCGAGAAAGTAAAATTTAATCGCCAAACCAAATTTACTTCTCGCTATGCCTCGTACAATGCTGAATGATCAACACTGGTCTAAGTTACT
>NZ_JBWZQN010000080.1:0-12024 GCF_056724605.1 Prolinoborus fasciculus
GAAGCAGATGAAATATTATTGGCGAGATTTTCAAGTCATGACAGCTGACAAAATAGAGCAATGGGTGGAGAAAGTATCAAACCAATTCGGAAAAGAATACATGTTTACTTTTTAATGGATACTTATTGAAGATGTAGTTAATAATGATTTATTAATTAATTTAATAGTTTCTTTGAACTCACTTTTAGCAAGCTTAATTACATCATTTCCAGCCGTGTCTCCATCGACAATTATTAAGCAAGGTTTCAAACTAATATTTTTAGCTTGATAAATGAGTTTGTAATTCTTTAAAAATTTGTTGAGTAATCCAGTTCCACCCTGATATCCCATAATTTTAGAAAATCTTTTGGTTTGCTGTAATGAAGAAAATTTTAAAAAATTTAGTGAATTAGGATACAACTTATGACAAGCCAATTTTAGGTGAAGGGGGTCTGTATAACCCTCACCAACAAGAATCATTCTTTGTGGATGAACAAAGTAATGATGAAAGAGGAATTTAGTATAGAGCTTTTCAGTACTCTGCAATTCATCAAAGTTTCTAGTTTGATTATTAAATTCAATTTGTTGTTTATTTCTTATTTGAAAAATATGACTTAAAATTCCATTTAAAGCCTCTCTAGTAGTTTTATCTGTATCCATGTGAACTTTGGATTTGAAAAAATGACCTTCAGCACAAAAACTTTGAACCATAGACCTTGTATAGCGATAATATTCTTTGCTGATATTAACTTTTCTATTAACTGTTAAGCCTGTAACTTCTTGCCTATTATATTTGTTAGTTAGTCTTGTTTTTTGAGGGTTAACTTCAAATTTACTACTATTAATTGCATATTTTAAAGTAGAACCGATTACCCAACTTTTACCATCTAATTTAATTATTTCCTCAGAAAATTGAGGTAAATTGGTTGAAAGGGTTAAATCATCAACATATCTTGTATATGTAAATTTATACTTTCTTGCTAGTTTAACCATTTTAATATCGAGAATATTGCCAATTAAATTACTGATAATTGGCGAGCAAGGACTACCTTGTGGTAAGAAGCCTTCTTGTACCTGATTTGGACGGTAAGTAGCAATTTGTGCAACTAATAGAGCAATATCAAAATTCAATTGAAAATACTTATTTTTTGTAAAAAAGCCGATAATCCTAGAAAAAGTAATACTTTGAAAAAAGTCTTTTAAATCTATATTTAAAACAAGATTTTTTCCAACATGCTTTTTAGCGTTGCTATATATACCGAAATTTATAACTTTTGATTCAAAAGATGTGCGAGATTTTTTTGAGATAGGTATCTCAACTAATATTTTTTTTCTAAAACCATGTGAACTAATACATTGTACGTACGAAGACTTAGATAATCTTTTGTGTTCTAGTTCATCATAACAGTGAGTTAAAAGTATAGACAAGCGAGTCTGTAAGATTTTAAGGTCAGGAACTGGAGCTAAAATATTACGCCTACTTCCATTTTTTTTAGGTATTTTAAAACTTTTATATTTATTTTGAATTGGTTGGCTAAACAATATACGAGTAAATTCTTTTTCAGAATAACCTAGTAAGCTAGCAAAATCTTTTTGTGTTTGACATGTTTTCAATAAAAACAAATTATCCAATGGATGCCCCTTGGGAACTCATATGGTCACAGTACAGCAGAGCCAACTGTTCAGCACAAAGTATAGTATCGGCAAGCATTGGACAATACGCCTCTCACATTTTCAAAACAGACTGCGATACGCAATCTAAAAATCTTCCCAAAGGGCGATGTATTATACATAATAACTTTATTTTATAAACACTTATCGATAGATTTTTTTATTTGATATAAAGGTTCGCCCAAATGCCATCATCATTTACAAAAATGGACAATAGATATTCATTACCAGAGGGTTATACTAGTCAGACCATTTCTAAAACCATGGAGAACAAAGATGGTTACTGCTGGCGAAAAACCCGGAACAGGCTTCTATTTTTGTGTTCAATGCGGACACCGCACCTACTTAGAAATTGGTACTGATCGTTTACCACCGTGTACCAAATGCCAAGGCAATCAATTTAACAATAAGAATGCCTAAGCAAAACAACTCAAACAGTTACCCTCTGTTTTGAATGAAAGCCCTATTACTCGATAGGGCTTTTTGCTATTTAAACATCCCTATTTATAGTTTAAGATTGATTGAAAAATAATCAATAAAACCCCATCTAAAACTCTAGATTCAAAGTATTTAGGGCAGCTCAATTGCAACATTATCTTGATCTTAATCACGACTCAGGTGTTGCCAATTACGAGATTGGTAACGAGTTTATTCGCGTTCAATTCAAGAAAACCTCGAAAGTTTACACTTATAGCTATAGCAGTGCCGGTTATCAGCATGTCGAAAACATGAAACAGCTCGCTCAATATGGCGATGGACTAAATGCCTATATCAATCATCATACCCGACAGCTCTTTGTACGATAAAACTGGTCTGCTTCTTGCTTCAGTGAAAGTCCTAGAAGGCAAATATTTTCTAAAGAGTAAATACCTGCCTAGAAATAGTGCAAGTGCATATATTAAAAAGAGGGCTATCAACTATGGATATTCAACAGCACGCACCAGAGTCAGGAAAATTAGATAAAAAAGCCCATTTCTATTCCGCATGGCCGCTCATCTTGATTCTTTTCGGGGGCGCGATTGGCTCGTTTTACGCTGTGATCGCCTACCTGCTTAACCTGAAAATTTATAGTTCTGAGCTAACCAGGCTCAACAAGGTCTTAGCCAATCTTCTGTGCGGGATGTCAGCGATCAGTGCATGGTGGTTTAGTGCGCAATGGATTCAGGGAACATTCTTTCAATAAAACAGCAATCCTGACCTGAATATAAATTGCAATAAAGTCTCATTTTGGCGAATAAAAAAGCGTAAAAAATAAAAAATGGAATTTATTTCTCTATATTGGGGTTAATAGTGAAATAAATTTTCAGATTTAATCGAAATTAAAAAAACATAGGAAATTAATCCCGTCTATCTTTGCCTAATATAGCTTTCAAGGGTGTGATGGGATCGGAAAGAGTAGCATGCTGTGAGCGGCGCAAAACGCGAGTGCAGTACGAACCCAAAAGGTCTCGATCCGGCTTAGGACGCTATAGACCAAAAGTTTATAGGCTATAAGATCAGGTCTTACAAAGAATGATAGTTGAAGTAAACCATTGCGAGTTTTCCCAACACCCTAAAAAATTCTCTAGTAATATACGCAGAATAAAAAATTAAAATAAATATAAATCATAAATTTAAGAAAAATATCCATCTACGCAAGATACAAATAAACTCTTCATTTCTCAACACGATCTGTTATTTTAAAAACATCAGCTGCCCCCTAGGGGAATCCTCATGAATCCTCATGAATCTCGATATCTGGTGTCGTTTTTTACTGTTTTGCACACTCATCAATTATGTCATTCTCATGATCTGGTTCGTGGTCTATGTCTTTGCCCGAAACTGGATGAAGCAGGTGCATGGAAAATGGTTTCGGCTGTCAGATACCAGTTTCGATATGATTCATTATTCGGGTATGGCGCTCTATAAAATTGGGATTCTGCTATTTAACCTGACGCCGTTAATTGCAATCTATCTGATGAATCAAAGCTAAGTGCGATGTTGTGATTGAATTTTCAAGTGATAAAAATAAGATTGGATTAATATCATTTTATCGCTACTTGATAGCGTGGCAGGATCAATAAGAACGAAAAAAGATTTCAAAGGAGTTGAAGGATGAATCAATTCAAACCGGCCCTGATTTTAGGTGCCTTGATCGGCTTGGGAATGATTATTGCAGGATGGATTCTGGGTAATAGCGCGCTGAAAATTAAACAATATGAACGTATAGTTTCGGTCAAAGGCTTGTCGGAACGTGAAGTCAAAGCCGATGTGGCGGTATGGCCAATCCGCTTTAATGCCAGCAGTCAGGATCTGGCTGAATTGTACGATACCATGCAAACCAATACCCAGGAAATTCAGACCTTCTTAAAAAATGAAGGATTTAGCGTGGAAGAAATTACCAGTGCTTCACCGAGTATTACTGATAAATATGCCCAGCAATATGGCGGGGATGCCAATGTCGCACTGCGTTATACCGCCAGCCAGACCATCACCGTCTATACCTACAAAATAGATGCAGTACGCGCGGCACAAAGTCGCCTGGTGGCCTTGGGCAGAAAAGGCATTGCCTTTGCAGGGGATGATTCTGGGCAAAGAACGGAATATTTATTTACCAAGCTGAATGACATCAAGCCGGCGATGATTGAACAAGCCACCGAAAATGCCCGAAGTGTGGCGGAAAAATTTGCTGCAGATTCAAAAAGCAGTCTGGGCAAAATAAAGTCCGCCAATCAGGGGCTGTTTAGTATTGAAGATCGCGACAGCAATACACCGTATTTGAAGAAAGTACGCGTGGTCTCGACGGTCGATTATTATCTGGCAGATTAAGCTGAGCTGGTCAAGCACGGTAATTGACAGCCCAGAAACCGCTTGTTATTTTGCGCGCATTGTTCCAGATGCTGTACCCTTAAAATGCCCATCAATAACGACTTTGTCTATTGTCCACCGCAAGAACCGCTGCATATTGTTTATGAAGACGATGATCTGGTGGTGATTGAAAAGCCGGCCGGATTATTGTCAGTTCCAGGGCGTTTACCTGAGCATCATGACAGTGCCTATTTACGTGTGCTGGATAAATATCCGCAGGCCAAAATTACCCATCGTCTGGATATGGCCACTTCAGGTATTTTGATGTTTGCCAAACACCGCGATGCAGAAGTGGCGGTGAGTAAAATGTTTCAGGCACGCACGGTACTTAAAAATTATGTCGCGCTGGTACAAGGCAAACTCGAAGGTGAGGGCAGCGTCGAAGTGCCTTTGATTACCGACTGGGAAAACCGTCCGCGTCAGATGGTGCATTTTGAACTGGGCAAGGCTGCCAAAACCCTGTATCAGGCATTAGAATATCTACCTCAGCAAGACATTAGCCGGGTATTGCTGACCCCCATTACCGGCCGTTCCCACCAGCTTCGCGTGCATATGCTGCATATTGGTCATCCCATTACTGGCGACAAAATTTATCATCCTGAACCCCAGCGCAGTCCTTTAAATCGTATGGCCTTGCATGCCAGTTATCTGGCTTTTACCCAGCCTTTGAGTGGTGTTGCGGTCGAAATTAAGGCAGCCATACCATTCTAATTTGATTCTGCTTGATAATCAGAGCCAACCGGACACATGCTTTTTAAGCTCATAAATATGATGAGGATCAAGCTCTTAAACTGGGCAACCCGAATAAAAAAGTGTGAGAATTTATTTCGATAGCAGCTTGGAAATGAGTGGCTTTACAAGCATGTTCAAATGAAATTTTCTACTGATCCATTGCCTGATCGGCTGTCACTACCGAATATAAATTTTAATGTTCGGTTTATCTCTTGATGATGAGCTTAGAGAATTTTTATTCTTTTATCTCTCGCTATAGGCCTGATATCTTTATTTTTCAGGTTTTTTAATTTTGCTTTTATTATTTTTAAACTTTTAAATTATATCTTTTGATATAAAAAATATCGTAAGTTGTTTCAGAATGGATTTGGTTTAAGCTGGAAATCAGCCCGCCATGTATGACTTGTACATAAATATTTTGTAGAAAAATAAAATGAATGAATGACTTAGTGGTGATCAACGGCTTTGCTTATCTGTCCGAAGTGATGCAAAATTAATCATGACTTTATAATAAATTTTTAATTTGATGGTTTAGGGCGCTGCCCGGGGTTAAAGGAAAGAACGATGCTCAGTATGGCTCTCTTCGTTCTCGCGAGTATTTTAATATGTGCATTGCTATGGAGCTTGAAGGTACAGGCCTCATTACGCAGCAATATCCAGTTTTTACAGGAAAACCTGGATCATTCCCGCAGCAAATTGGCAGATTATGAAACTCAAGTCGATGAATTGAATTATGAAATCACCCAATTGCGGCTACAGAATGGCAGTTTAAACATTGCGCTGAATAAATATAAAAAATATCAGGATATCTGGGATATCGAGCAATATATTATTAACCGGACTTTGCAGGCCGAAAACTTTGTTGAAGCGACCAAGCTGGATGCTTCGATCATGATCGATGATCTCAAAGCCTATATCACAAGAGTAAAAGATTATCTTGCCCAGTTTCAGGCGCAGGTCGTGGCCGGGGTTGAGCAGGAGGCCCGACAAAGTTTGCACGGTTATTATGAACAGGCCAAACAACAGCATCGCTTGCAAGAGGTATTGAGTGCTTTAGAGCATAAAATACAGGCCAAGCGCTTCGGTTTGCAACTTCCCGCAACACAGGTTTTACAGCAGCTGATTGACGGTTATAGTGAAACGGATGCGGTTCGGCATTTATGCAATGTCCGTGACAGAATTCAGCAGGCTGTAGAAAAACAGCAGGTGGCGAGCTGTAATTATGTCGACGACAATCGCCGTCGAAGTACTATTGAAATCCTTAGTCTGGCTTTCAACTGTAAGGCAGATTTATATCTCACTCAATTAAGCACAGAAAATCTGGGCGAGATGCTGCAAGCCTTAAAGGATGATTATGTCTTGCTGAATTATACCGGGCAGGCACTGAGTCAGGCGATGATTCAAGAATCCTATCTTGATCTGCGTTTAGAGGAGCTCAAGTTCGCTGCACTGCTTTTGCAACTGAAACAGGATCATCCGCATTCACACATCGCGTAGATCATGACATTCATAGGTCTAGAAGATTTTTACCAGAGTATTCTGAATGCCATAAGTTGGTTTAAATCCTGATATTTTTCAGGATTTTTGGTCTTAAGGAATCTTGAATATATTGATCCCCTTACTTATTTTTATATTTATAAAAATCATATGTTTATTTATGGTTAAAAGATAATATTTTTTGTCTGTATCTCGATAATTGTACAAAAATCAGCTAATCTTAAATGCAGAATAAAACAGCATCATAATAAGGATACTTCTATGTCACGTGATTACAATCAATTCCCTGACGATGAAAATGGCAATGTACTGTGGCAAATGCATCAGGATGGCGACGACTTGCAAGAAGCGCACGAAATTGAATTTTCGATTGCCTTTGCGGATGAAGCGCAGGCAGATCGTTGTGCCTTGCATCTATTAAAAGAAGAGCAAAAAATCAGCCTGTTTCAGGACGAAGATAGCGATACCCTGGAATGGATCATCACGATTTATGTATATATGGAGCCTGCCTACGAAGATATCGTGGATCTGGAACAATGGTTCAGCAAAATCGCTGCACAATTTCAGGGTGAATATGATGGTTGGGGCTGTATGGCCTATGTCTATGATGATGAGCTGGATGACGAAGAGAGCAGCCTGCGTAGTAGCTGAGCATGCTTGTATTTAAATGATTTAAAGTAAGAAACCTGGTGCTGCCGGGTTTTTTTTATTACTCTTTAATTGCTATACGAAGGTTTGAGCTTGAGTATAGATACATACTCATTATATATAGCCAGCTCAAAACTGGATAAAATAACTCAGATGAGTACTTAACTCAGGCTGATGATGCTGAGGATTTAGTTACAACAAATGCAGGGAATATCCCGCAATAAAAAATAATAAGAACAAAGGACAAGAAAAAATGAGTTACACCTTAAAAATGCATCGTGTGTTCAGCGCACCACCGGAGCGGGTGTATCGTGCCTTTGTGCATCCGGATGCACTGGCCAAATGGCTGGCACCACATGGCTTTATTGCCAAAGTAGAACATGCGGAAGTTAAACCCGGCGGCAGCTATAAAACCACCTTTACCAATTTTTCTACCGGGACCCAGCATCATTTTCATGGTGTTTATCATGAGGTCATTCCCAATCAGTTGCTGCGCTATACCGATCAGTTTTCTACCCCCGAATTGCAGGGTGAAATAGAGGTCACGATCATCTTTGAAAAAGTGTCAATCGGTACCGGTTTACACATTATTCAGGTGGGTTATCCGGATGTGGTGCCGCCAGCGGTATGTCATTTGAGTTGGCAGGAATCACTGCAACTCCTGTCTTTGCTGGTTAATCCGCAGATTTCAGACAATTAATTCCTTGGATCTCCTGTGTTGGTTTCATCCCAATGTCCTCTCCATCAGCGCGCCTGACAAAGATGCTATACTGTGCGCTTATTTGTTTCATTTATTTTATTTTTCTCTTTTTTTCGAGGTTCTTATGGGTCTGCCAAACTGTCCAAAATGTCAATCTGAATATACCTATGCAGATGGCGATCTACTGATCTGTCCAGAATGCGCACACGAGTGGAAAGAAGGTGAAATCACTGAAGAGCAAGTGATCATTAAGGATGCCAATGGCAATGTGCTGGCGGACGGTGATAGCGTAACGGTGATTAAAGACCTGAAAATCAAAGGTTCATCTTCAGTGGTGAAAGTGGGCACCAAAGTCAAAAGTATCCGCTTGCTGCCTGATGCTGCCGATGGGCATGATATCGATTGTAAAATCGAGGGAATCGGCCCGATGAAACTGAAATCCGAATATGTCAAGAAAGCTTAAATTTAGCCTTAGACTAAAATTCTGACGAGAGAATAATACGGTTGATTAATCGTATTATTCTCATTATTGCTGAAATTCGGGGCTGATCATTTTCCTGTCGCCTGATCCTCACATTTCGATTTGAGATCCCTTTAATGCCGCACCTGCATCTGGAATATTCTGACAATCTGCAACATACCGAGATCAAACCCTTATTGGTTGCTATCCATCAGGCACTTTTTAACGCCGGCCATGTCACCGATCCCAATGATTTAAAAAGTCGTGCGATTATGCAGCAGGATTATGTGATTGGACTGAATGTTGTTACAGATCAGGCCTATGTGCATGCTAAAGTTTCACTGTTGAGCGGGCGCAGTGTCGAAGTTCGTCAGGCAATTTCCGAATTGGTGCTCGACGTCATGCAGCAATATATTGCGGCCCAGCCAGACTTAAAAATACAGCTTTGTGTCGAAATCATTGAAATGCCAAAGCAGACCTATAGTAAAGCCATTATCTGAATGATGGCTTTTATCTGTTGATATGGCATGGATCAAATGCCTTAAAACTTTATTAATGCCATACGAAATTTATAAACAGATCGACTTGGTCTGTAACAGCCCGCTATCTTATTCAGATCTAAAATTATTTCTATTTTTAAATGACGCTTTATGTCATTTACAGGCATGCAATAAAAGTTCTAAAGTAACTTTTAATCGCTGCTGATTTTTGAATCATCCAATTTAGAAACAGCATATTCATCCTGATTGAAATAAAAATAATTTAAAAAATAATCTTCAGGTGAGCTGTATCCAATCCGGCAGTGGGAAGAGCAAAGCGAGAATAACGCTTTAGCATAGGCAAAATAATAAGAACAAAAGATCAGAAATCGGGTGAGTTGATTGAATCCCAGATTTCAGGTCTGACTTGTCCGATTGAGGAAAATTTAATGCAGGTTTTTGGGGATGAAAAATTGGCTCAGGAAGTCATGGCATTTCTTCAGGAGTGGGATAATGCCGTAGCCAGACTTGAAATTCAGGATATTGTTCAATTATGCCGACCCGATATCCGTCTGGTCGATGTCAGCACCGAAATAACAGGCACAGCAGCCTATCAGGCACTCTGGCAACAATATCGAAGCTTTATGCCGGAAGGAATACGCATCGAAAGCCAAAATATTAATATTCATGTCACTTCTGATCTGGCTGTAGTCGATGGTTATGTCCGGGTGAATTATGCGGTGATTGAACCGATTTTCCAGTTGGGCTGGTGTCGGGTCAGCATGTGCCTGAGCAAGCAGCAGGGCAAATGGCAATTGTTACATCAACATACTTCAGTCCCTGTGCAACTCGAAACCCGGAAAATGCGCCGGATGAAAAGCGTGAGTTAATCCACTCACCTGAAAAGATTTAAGTGAAATATCTTTGCAAATGATTACAGGAATACCTTTGTAACAAAAATATAGAAAGTCCTAAATTATGTTGAAGGAATAATATTTTAGGACTTTTCAGGTGGATAACAACAAGAACAGTCAAGTAAAACCAAGACAGGCCAACCTGCAACAACAGACTGAAGTATTGATGCCGGATCAGTCCGAGCGGCAGCGCACCCAACATGCACTCAGAATGATGGCCGGTTTTGTCATTGCCGCTGTGGTGATGATGGCATTGTATTTTGGCCGTGATATTTTTATTCCGCTGGCTTTGGCTATTCTGCTGGCATTTTTACTTTCTCCTCTGGTTTCTCGCTTAAAGCGCTGGGGCTGTCCCCAATGGGCGGCGATTGGCTTGGTCATGTGCCTGACCTTGTCATTTCTGGGTGGTACTGCAACTTATCTGGGGGTGCAACTTGGTAAGCTAAGTCAAGAATTGCCGCAATATCAGGACACCATCCAGCAAAAACTGAAAATGCTTGAAAACTATCGTCAGGGACCGAGTATGTGGGATGGTGCGATCCAGACCTTTGACACGGTAGAAAATTCGATAGACACACCCGAACAGGAAACAGAAGACCCGAATGTGCAGAATGTCAAAGTGGTGGGCCTGGAACCAACGAGTGAAGAGGCTGCGCTGGACTGGTTGAATAAAATTCTGAATCCACTGGCGATTATCGGGATAGTGTTCCTGTTTATGGTATTGATTTTATTCAATGGCAAAGACCTGCATGATCGCTTTCTGAAACTCTTGGGCGGTAATCTGAATATCGGCACCGATGCGCTGGATGATGCCGGCAAAAGTATCGGGACCTATTTGCGCATGCAGCTGCTGGTCAATGTCACTTATGGTATTCCCATGGCGATTGGGCTGTTATTGATTGGCGTGCCGGCAGCGATTATGTGGGGGCTGGTTGCGGTGGTTATGCGTTTTGTACCCTATGTTGGCCCGATTGTTTCAGCTATTTTCCCGATCACGCTGGCTTTCGCCGTTGATCCGGGCTGGGACATGGTGCTCTGGACTGTCGCCTTGATACTGGTGCTGGAACTTATCAGCAATAACGTGATTGAACCTTGGCTTTATGGGGAAAGTACCGGTCTGTCTACCTTAGCGATTATTTTGGCTGCCACGTTCTGGACCACTCTCTGGGGACCGGTAGGGCTGATCTTGTCGACGCCTTTGACTGCCTGCCTGCTGGTTTTGTCCAACTACGTGCCGGCACTGGGTTTTGTTAAAACCCTGCTTGGCAGTACGCCAGTATTGTCACCCTCCGAGCGTTTTTACCAGAGACTGGTGGCTGATGAAGTCAATGATGCAATGCAGGTAGCCAATGATTACATCTGTGCGCAATTACCGAAAAAGTCCAGTGCAGAGGAGGTGGCTCGTCGTGTACAAATGTTCTATGGCGAAGTGGCCATTCCAGCCATTCGGATTTATTCGCAAGGACATGATACTGATGTTACTGCCGAACACCGGTTGCGTCTTTATCAGGGCTTGCAGTTCTTTAATCATGCGTTTCAAAAAGCCTATCCGAGTAAGATGAGTGCCGAGCAGCCCGAAGTCTATTGCGTTGGTGCACGTTGGGAAATTGACACCCAGATTTCTGCCATGTTGGCACACGCGCTGAATCTCAAAAATATTGCTGCCCGAAATGATCCGGATGTATTGATTCAATCGAGTGAATCAGGAAAGGGTATTGTACTGCCAGCTTCGATCAAGATTTTATGTGTGTCGATTTTTCATCATGCGCCTGCGGCACAGATTCGGCTGCTGAAATATAGACTGGCGCAGCAATATCCTGAGCTGAAAATCATTTTTGCGACTTGGGGCGTGATGCAGCTGGAGCTTCTGGATGAACTGCAACAACGTTTTGAGCTGGAGGCATTGGTCAATAATGTCGATGATCTGATTCTGACTATCGAAACTTATACCTTGAATGAAGGCGAAAGCTGGTTTGAACCGTACCGGGTTTGTCGGAGAGTCAATATTCTGAGAGACTATCCCGATGACAAAATTAAAATATACCCCTGAAATCAGAGAAAGAGCGGTTCAATTATTGATTGAATCCGAGAAAGATT
>NZ_JBWZQN010000081.1:0-12014 GCF_056724605.1 Prolinoborus fasciculus
ATGGAACCGCCATTTTTAACGGCTTGAGCATAGACATTTTTGAGTTCTTGACGTTGTTTTTCATTGGTGATGGGAATCGTTCGAGGTCTTCCACCTTTGGTCCAACTGTCTTTTAAGCGGATATATTGAGCATTTTCAATTTTTTGACCGTCTAAGGCATACTCAGGCTGGAATTTCATGCTTTCTTCACGTCTTAGCCCGAAAGCATCTTGTAAACGTAAGCTTTGCGCTATGTTTGCATCCGTTTTAGACAAATCTAAATCTTTTAAAGAGATTGATTTATTTTCATTGGTGACATAGACCCGGTTTTCTATTTTATAAGTTGCATTGTCTTTGACAGCTCCACTATTCCCCACTTTTTCAGCCCACCACCTGACCGCAACCATTCTGTTTTTTATGGTGCCTGTAGACACGCCATCTTTACGCCATTGCTCAAGCAATTTATTCACATGCCGGCCCTTAAGATCTTTGGGAGACATGGTTTTAACGTCATAGCCATTCCTGGCAAGCTGCTCAGTGAATAATTTAAGCATTGCCCGCCTATTTGCTTGTGTGGCGTGTGAACCCTCACGGAACTTATTGCAGAGTTGATCAAACTGATATTCTAAAGTCATGTGCTCTCTTTTTCTTGAGATGCTTGATTGATGAGTACAGCACAGCGTTATGCTGTGCTACGGAATCAATCAAGCATCAATTCTTTAATTTTTTCTTGTATCGCTCCAGCATCATCAAGACTAATAGAGAAGCAGACAGCTCTATATTTCACAGCACATTCTCTATCATTAGGAAAAAAAGCTAGGTGTTGAACTTCTTCAGCATAAAAACCAAAATAAAAACCATCGATAATGAAGGAAATAGCTGCCTTTTCTCCGACTTGCTCACCTTTTTTGAATTGAGCAATTTTTTCTACTTGCAAGTTTTCAACTTGTTTAATCATGCGTTACTCCAAAAAATTGGTTTTTAATTTTGAGATCCGATTTACTGGTTAGTGTTAAGAGCCGAATTAACGTCTTATCAAAGTCAATTAAAGGAATTGGTTCGATAAAAAATGCTCAAAAAGTGGATATAAAAATTCGAGAACCTTTAAGTCCAAATCTATGAATACTTATAAAAATAAACCGTTTCTGCATATAGGATGAGAGCGATTAAAAGTACTTGATCTCCTGTATTTAGTTTGCGTTTAAGCTGAAAACATAAATGAAAGTCAGCAAAGAAAAGTTATGAAAAAACAAAAAAAGTCTGATCAGTATATGTCTAAAATTTCTTCTATCACGCGGCAATAACTTCCAAAAATGTTGTTTATTGTAAGTATAAAAAGCTTTTTCCCAGTCGTCACTACTTAAGGGTAGTGACGACTGGGGAGCCTGGCCCCTGTTTACGCGTATCGAAAAGGGAAGTCGCCACCCCTTCGGGATGGCTCGGCTACTCCCGAAAAAATTTAGATGGGAGCTGGTCATCAGAGAAAGTAGGTTTTGAGATTTAGATTGTTCCTGGTCGCTCACACTCCGTTCGCTTTGTATTTTTCTTTTGCTATTAAGAGGAATGATTAGAGCGAGTGTCTACGAGCGAACTCCGAAAATTCGCTTATTCCTTTCCCTGATTACCAGCTCCCCTACGTGTCAAGAACTCAGAATCAGAGCATCCCGAATGGGTGCGAACTGAATGCAGTTGTTTCAAGTCGAGCGAAGCGAGAAAAATGTATGAGCGAAGCGAATTCCGAGTTGCTTTTGCTTTTTCTGAAAGTCACGAGAATATTCACTAAAAATTGCCCCTCGAATCGAGCGCAAGCGAGATTCAATAGAGTTTGAGCGAAGCGAAAACCAAGGGCAATTTTTCATTCTCTGTGCTTTTAATTATTTTAATTATTTTAATTATTTTAAGTCCTCTGAAACCCTTATATAGCAAGGAATTCCACCCTTAAATATAGACAGATTCCCGCACAATATGGACAGATTCCCGCATTACTATAGACAGATTCCCGCATTACTATAGACAGATTCCCGCATTACTATAGACAGATTCCCGCATTATTGACATAAAATAAGGACAAATATATAGTTGTCCATAATAATTTAAAGTTACTATTAATATGCTTAAAAATAATTTAATCGTAAAATCAAATCAGGTTATTGAAGCTTCTTATACTCTTACAACGATGGAACAACGATTAATTCTTAGTGCGATTGCTCAAGTTCCCAAAGGGCAAGAAATATCAGATGATGTTTTATACCCTCTTACTACTAAAAATTTGGTCAAACTTGGTGGAGATGAAAAGGCATCACATAAAGAATTTAAAGATGCTGTAAATCGTTTATATGAACGTTCTATCGTACTTCGAGATGGTGATGAATCTGATTCATTTAGATGGATTCAAGAGAAAGTATTTAAGGAATCTAAAGTAGCTCATATTCGTTTTTCAAAGCCTATATTGCCATTCTTATCTAATTTAAAAGCTGAATTTACTAAGTACTTAGAATCGGACATTGTGGGTATGTCGAGTCCTTATTCTATTCGTTTTTATGAACTAATAATGCAATACCGTAGTATTGGTAAACGTGAAATTAGCCTTGAAGATCTTCGCTGGATGTTTCAGTTACAAAATAAATATCCTATTTGGGCCGATTTAAAAAAACGAGTTATTGATCAAGCAATTAAGGAAATTAATGAATATAGCCCTTACGACCTTACTATTGAGCCAAAACGTACAGGACGAAAAATCACAAGTATTATTCTTAAATTTCAAGAAAAAAAAGCTTTAAAAAAAATTAAAAAGCAAGGAGATAAGTCAGTTATTGAAATACAAAGAGAGATTAGCTCAGTTACACTTGATATCCAAAACTTTAGCCATACAATAAAATCACCTGGAAAAACAAATGATCTACAGTATAGAGCAAGTAAGATAACTGGATTAATCATGTCAAATGGTTTAGCTGATCGATTTAAACAAAATAATGAAACAATTATTTGTATGATGAAGCGTATCCAAAAAGAGATCGAATCTCATGAAGTAGCCAATCAATGGGAAAATAAATTACAAGAATTTGGGGTGATTTTTTAGTAATGATTATTTCCTACCTCAATATAGAATCAGATATGATTAATTACCTAAGACATAACCATAATCAAATAAGTAATGCCTAAATTTACCGTTGCTGAGTTAGCTAAAAAATATGGAATTGCTCGTACATCTATTTATGATCGTATGAAGAATGGTTCTATCAGTTATGAAATCGATGCTAAGAATAGAAAAGTCATTGATTTTAGTGAAATGCAGCGGGTTTATGGTACGCCTGACAGTAAGGCTCACAGTCAATCTAACAGTACGCAAACTGACAACACTACAATAGAACTGTATAAACAACTGATTGAAGAGTTAAGGCACGATAAGTCAGTTGCAGAAGAACGTGAAAGACGTATGTACAAAGAGATTGATCATCTCAAAGATAAAATTGATAATTTAACATTAGCACTGGGCTATACACCTAAAAATAGTAAGCCTGACAGTAAGGCTTACAGTACCACTGAACAGATCCATACAGTTACAGACTTGCAAGAAAATATACAGATTGAACAAGTTGAAACTGTCGAAAATAAACCTATTCAGAAACCAACGAAGATAATATTAGAATCTAAAAAAAGAGGTTTATTTGGCAGAGTTTTACATGCTGTTTTAAGTAATGATTAAAAAATTAATAGTTTAATAGACCTAACAAACGAGTAGTTATTTAATTCATAATTTTAGAAATAAAAAACTCTGATTATATTAGGCCCTTTTGTATAGTCTTAATAAAGTTCAACGGTCATTGAAACCTTTAATCGTCATTTCTTTACACTCTTTCAAAAATTGGCCTAAATTTTCTTTCCGATTAATTATATCGATGATTTTTGATCCGATAATTACACCATCAAAACCAACTTTAATAGCCTCATATACTTGAGATGGTTCATGTATCCCAAATCCTAAATACGTTATCATATCGCCCTTATCATTTTTTAATTTATCAAAGGTCTCCAAGATTTTTAGACATGATGATGTTCCTGTTACGCCAGATTTACTTGTTACATACGTATAAGGAGAATCAGAATTTAATATATCTTGGATTATATGAGAATCTGCATTAGGAGGTAAAATTCGCACAATACTTTCTGACTCAATTAAAGAAGAGTTACTTAAAATATTATATGGAAAGTCGGGTATTAAAATAGAATCAACAACGTTAACATACGATTTTAGACTTTTATTACTATGTAATAAATTAGCATATACTAAGATACCTATAGGTAAATCTATATATTTTTCTCTAATAACTACAAGAAGGTCTAAAGAGTCTTGAACTTTCCATCCACTGTTTAATAGCTGAGTTGTAGCAGTTTGAATAGTGGGTCCATCCGCCACGGGGTCTGAATAGGGAATTCCCAACTCTAAAGCATCTGCTCCTGATTTTATAGCGATATCGACCAAATCTAGAAATTCGTCTCTATTAGGATACCCAATTAGGAAAAAGGGTATTAATGCAGCTGACTTACTATTTGTTAATTTTTTTTGGGTATGGATGAATTTATTCATTTTCAAGATATTCTCTAATCAGATCAATGTCTTTATCACCTCTTCCTGATAAATTAATCAATACATCTTTACCAGTAAACAATGAGTTTGGATTTTTTAATACATATGCTAAAGCATGAGATGATTCTAAAGCTGGAATGATTCCTTCATGTCTGCATAAAGATTGAAATGCGGAGACAGCTTCATCATCGGTTACACCATCATATTGCACACGTCCAATGTCCTTTAAATACGAGTGTTCAGGCCCTACGCCAGGATAATCAAGGCCAGCAGAAATAGAATAAGAATCTCTAATTTGTCCTTCATCATCTTGTAATACATATGTTTTTGCACCATGTAGTATACCTACACTTCCTTTATACAAAACAGCTCCATGTTGTTCGGTGGCTATTCCTTTTCCATATGGCTCTATACCGATTAATTTTACTGATTCATCTTCTAAGAAATCAGTAAAAATTCCTAAAGCATTTGATCCACCACCAATAGCAGCTACAATATAATCTGGAAGCTTTTCTGTTTTCTTAAGGAATTGTTGTTTAGCTTCTTTTCCAATAACCTCTTGGAAAGTACGAACCATTTCTGGATAAGGAGCTGGTCCTGCAACTGTACCTAAAATATAATGTGTGTCTTCATAATTATTTGACCATTCTCTAAGAGCCTCACTACAAGCTTCCTTGAGAGTACCTTCGCCATTGTCCACACTCACTACCTTAGCACCTAGTAGCTTCATTCGAGTTACATTAGCTTTTTGTCTACAGCAATCTTTACTTCCCATGAAAATAGTACATTCTAGGTTTAATAAAGCACTCGCCATTGCTGTAGCTACACCATGTTGGCCAGCTCCTGTTTCTGCAATTACTTTGGCTTTCCCCATTCTTTTAGCTAGAAGTGCTTGAGCAATTACTTGATTCGTTTTATGTGCACCACCATGAACCAAGTCTTCACGCTTAAGATAAATATTAATTCCTGTTTTTGAAGATAAGTTTGAACAATAAAATAACGGAGTAGGTCGCCCAGCAAATTCTTGTAGTAACATTAAAAGTTCTTTTTGGAACTCATCATCTTTTAGGCATTGAGTAAAATTTTTATTTAATTCCTGTAATGCTGGAACTAGAATTTGAGGGACATACTGTCCCCCAAATTTCTCAATTTTATCTAATATTTTCATATTTAACCTTTCGTTATTTTTAATGCATTAAAGGATTGTGAGGTTGGCATAATTTCAATCTTATTAATATTTATATGAGAAGGTTGAGATGCTATCCAATAAACTGTTTCTGCGATGTCATTAGGTAGGATTGGATTAGTATTTTCATATAAAGTATTAGCTTTGGCTAAATCCCCTTTAAATCGCACAACTGAAAATTCTGTTCCTCCACAAAGACCAGGTTCTATATTTGAAACACGAACACCTGTTCCAGCAAGATCGGCTCTTAAGTTCAAACTAAACTGATCAACGAAGGCTTTCGTCGCCCCATAAGTATTACCGCCCGGATAAGGGTACGTACCGGCAATGGAACCCATATTAATAAGTAATCCTTTTCTCTTATTAACCATTATAGGTAGAATAATACGAGTTAAAGTTACTAGGCTCTTGATATTAGTATCAATCATTTGATACCAATCATCTAAGTTCGCTTCATATGCTAACTCTAAGCCTAAAGCTAACCCTGCATTGTTTACTAATAAATCAATATTATTAATATTAAAATCACCCTCTAATGAAGATAGCTTATCTTCAATAAGATTTACTGGACTACATAAATCAAGAGATAAGTCTAGGAAATTTTCACCAAGACTTTGTTTTAATTCTAATAATTTATTAGATCTTCTAGCTACACCAATTACTTTATAACCATTTTCAATTAATTTCTTAGAAATACTTGCACCAAACCCTGAAGATGCCCCAGTAACTAAAGCTAACATAATATATTCCGTTAAAACCTATCTTTAAAATTACTTAATCTGAAATACTAAAGTGACCATTAATATAATTACAGTTAAGACTAAAACTTTTTTAATTATAGCCCCATCAGTATTAATGGCCTGTTGACTACCTATATGATTACCTAATAAATTAGCAATAATCATAGGAATCCCTATCAAAAATGCCATTTTCCCTGCAATTGCGAATGCAACAAATGCACCTATATTAGAAGAAAAATTGAATATCTTAGAAGTGGCAGAAGCATTTAGAAGATTAAATTTATTAATTAAACATAAACAAATAATAAATAAACTACCAGTTCCTGGTCCAAAAAAACCATCATAAAATCCTACGATTAAGCATACTAAAATGACTAAAAATGGAGCATCTTTGTAACCTACACTTTCTCTTTGATTTGCAGAAATTTTTCCTTTAAATAATGTAGCAAGTAAGCCAACAGGCAATAAACCAAAAATTACATAAGTTAATATTTCAGTAGGAAGAATAAGAATTAGTTTGGCACCAAAGTAAGCTCCTATTAGAGCAGATATAATACCTAAGGGAACTACTTTCCAAATAATAGACTTACTTTTAAAAAAATTTCTGATAGCAGCTATTGTACCAACAGTACTAACTAATTTTTCTTGTCCAAGTGCTATCTGTGGAGGTAAACCCGCAACTATAAAAGCCGGTATTAAAATAAGTCCTGCTCCTCCAGCAATTGAATCTACATATCCAGCAAAAAAAGAAGCAATGATTAAAAAAATCATACCCCAGATAAAGTAGTCAGCTAATAAGCTACCATCAATAAACATATGAATTAACCAACTGAATTAAAAGTTTTAAGGTGATGAATGTCACTATTAACAGACATATTTAGAAGAGGCTTTTGATAAAGACCAAAAACTCTCAATAACCATCGGTCATTTCCATTACCGAGGGGTGTAAAATTATTACGCGAATGTAGGTATTTTTGATTATCAAAAGTAATACACTCTTTTGGCTTTAGATCATAATGTACCCATTTATTACGATCTAAGACTGATTTTTTGAATTCTTCTAAGGCATGTGAAGAATCTTCATCTGAGCTTTTTACATTATGATAATCAAAACGTGAAATAAGATCACCACTATCATTTTCTACTAACAGAGGAAGTTGATTTGTAACTATCTGATCTTTTCCAAAAGATGCTGGTCTGTAGACACTGAAGTTAGGCGCTTTTAAAATATTGATAGTCTTGTCACTCAGATCACTCAAGACATCTTCTAATTTAATTAAACTTGTATAGACATCAGGCTGATTTCTTAAACAAAATAATGATAAAGTATCAGGGCATGGTGTTGATATCCAATGATTAACTTCATATCTGAGTTTGAGATCTGGATTATCTACATGAGGGAAAAATGTCAATAAAGAACCGTGAGAACTAATAACATCAGAATTTGATGATTTAGGAACTACATGTCGTATAAGTTTTCCATCATTTTCTCCTTCATATACCACAGGGAATACATCAATTTCTTGTAAGAACCTAAGAATAGCTTGTGAGGCTACAGGTATTTCAGAATTCGAAATATAAGCTTCTTCAATAGGAGTATTTGGTAGCTTTTCATCAATTTCAAGTTTAGATAGAATCAAGCCTTTATCTAAAAGATTTTTTTTTTCGAAATCTAGTTTAGTCCTATGATAATTTAAATTATTTTGTTCTATATGTTCTACAATACTATTCATTTTTTTACCGTAATTAAAATTATGCACGGCAATTCTATCCATTTGAATTTACTTATAAAAATGAAAAAAAGTATGTAAATAGATCACTATTTTTTATGAAAAAAATGAATCTAGTAAATCTATTCACCCATAAAAAATAGTAAATCAGATATGAAGGAAGAAATATTGCTAGATTTTCATATTAAAGTGATTAAATTTATGTAAATTTGATATGGAAAAGCCGTGAATTTTTATGTTCACGGCTTTTTTTATGCATAGCCTAATTTTTTTTCGATTGCTTTAATTAAATCATCTCTGTAAACAGTACTAGATAGATCATTCGAATGTAATGCATCTTCGATAGCATGAGCGTCACTAACGTATTTTAAGTTATGTTTATTCATAAACTTCTCAATGAAATATACAACTTCATAACCTTCATCTTTATCTACTTTAATCCTATCTGATTTACCTTTATATGGAGAATCTCCCTGATCTCGTGACCAAGTATATTTATAGATATTATTTTGTAGATTTTCTTTCTTAACTTCCACAGCCATTTTATAGACCTTTAAATAAAAAATATCACTAAAATCTAGCAATAATAAATAGTTAAATAAAGGAGTGAGACAATAAAGAACGTCGAACTATGTCGCGAGAATTAGCATAAGAAGGCTATACAAAATTTAGTTGTGACAACTAAATTTCGCACAGCAGCCTAATATTTTTAAACTTTTTACTCAGCAAAAACCTTACTGAAGTCCCCATAATCAACAGCTTTAAGTCTATCCAAAAGATAGGCTGTGTAAGCTGTGTCTAAATTTGTCTCGTCAATAAGCTTAATTTTATCAGTCAATCCAATGGTTAAATTACGTGAATTAATACTAATATTTATCGTTCTGTTTTTAAAAATCTTGTCTAAGAACGTTGGAGGCCTTTTATCGATCAGCTCTTGTGCGTAATTGTCAAAAACATCCACCCCCCAAATTTCAGCATAAAAATCCCTTTCATTGATATGCTTACATACAAAAGCAACTCTGATAAACGATGCCTTAACCCCATAGACATGCTTTTGTAAGAGAAAGTTCGCTAGACCTGCTTTAATTTCATCACTTAGGTTAAATAATGACGTACCTGTTAGCTTTGGATAAAACACTACTAAGGTTAATTGATAGTCCTTTTCAAAACCTTCCTGGACAAAACCATAGAAAATTTTAATTGGACCGTTGTCGCCACCCTCACTTGGGTAATATGCTTCATATAACACTTTTTATAGTACTCCTATATCTTCATGAACCGTACTCAGGTTTTTCTGAGAAATTTATTAAAGAAAAGTGCTGCCTTTTAGGCAGCTTTAAAATCCTGAACCGTTTTTAAATTCGTGCGTTTTGGCATGTTGTAGCACTCATGATATTTCGGCATTTCTAAAGTTCCATAAGAGCCGTTATACATCACAACAGCAGTAAACATTGGTAACTTAATAAATTCAGCAGGCTCAATAATAGATTCTAATTTAATAGACTTTGTAGTCCCTATATTTTGCGATCTGTTAGAAGATGAACTGCTTGCCTGACTCGATGAACTTGTACCGCTGGTTTGACTCGTTCCTGTTGTTTCAGAAATATATGTCGTTTCAGTTTGACCAACCAACCGACTGCATTCATCAGCGGTAGCAATATCATCAATCCTAAAAACAACTTTTAACCCACTAGACCCCATAAAAATTTTGTCAGCATTTGCGCCATACAGTCGATTTAAGCCTTCTAAACTCTGAAGGTATAGGAACGTAGGCATATTTGCAGAACGTATCGTATTGAGCAAATCAGTGAATTTTGGAATGGGTGCACAATTAATGATTTCATCTAAAGCGATAAATACGGATTTACGGTTTTGATTGGCTTGTAAAATACGCATGGTATGCGCCACCATCGCCCCGAATAGCGTAGCCGTTGAACTCTTATACTGTTGGTCAAACTGTAAAAATACAGCTTGTTTAGGCTGCATTAGAACTTCTTTTAAGTAGAAGCCTGGGGCATTGTCTGATGTCGTTGCCCGAATACGATCATCATCAAGAAACTCAAAAGCTTTTGAAACGGCCGTCATCACAGATGCAAGCAAGCGATCATTTTGGGCAGTTCGAGAAATTTCTTTAGCAATATTAGAAACACTGGATTTCTCAGACTGTCGTAATGCCTTTAACAACTCATCATTGCTATCCATGCCGTTGATATAGCTTTGAGCATTCACAAGTGATGCCTTGTCCCCAAGTTCAATCAGAACAGCCTTAAGAATGCGCCTTGCCAAGTCATTAAACACCACCGATTCGGCTGTATCATCTTTAATGATGATGCTCAAAATCTCATTAAGTTCTGCTGAATCTTTCACTTCTGAAAAAATATTGTAGTGGTCACTCTCAACATCGGTCGGATTAAAAACCCAATCTTTATAACCGAAAATTTTAAAGACATTGTTTGCCTTCAGAATCGCCCAAATTTCTGGCTTTACGTCTGTTGCCACGAAACTACGCCCGGATTTCATCCACTCTACAATTTGAGAGATTAAAAAGGTTGTTTTGCCCGAACCAGGTGTACCTAAAATAATGCCTCGATCCTCATTCGTGACCCTTAAGCTTTCACGATGAAAAGACCAATCGAGGTGTTTTTGTTGCATGTTCTTCATTTTCTTCTTTGGTAAAGTCCTATCCGTAAAAGCAATAAGTGGCGTTGTATTTTCAAACCCTCTATGCATTTTACTTAATAAAGTGCCATACCCTTCCGCAGACTCTTTTTTTATACGTTCTACACGTGGTTTTGACTTCCCATTTGCAAAGTAGAAAAAGGCATAAAGAGCAGCCATCACCCCCCATGACACGAAATAATTATTATTTGAAACCACAACATAATGACTTGAAATCAAATTTGTAATGTGGCTCAACAGATAAGTCTGGGCGAGAACAGCCAAACCAAAAAGCACCACATTATATAAAAACTCATGCAGTGGATCATGCGCTTTAAAAAGTGACTTTAAACTCACAAAGAGCATGAGAAAAAGCGCAATAATGACCAAAACTAAAATGGTATTTGCATAGCCAACCGAAAGCGGTTGAAGGTGCAAAGTTCTTATTAAAAAGGTGTAATAATCTATAAGAAAATTCTGCACCATTTAATTATCCCCTTTTTGCAGTTGTTTACCTTCACAGATATCTAAAAACTGAGGTTCAGAAACAGGACTTTTGAGCCACGAACAACGAACCGTATAGTAAAAAGATGCTTCTGCGCTTCTAAATTTAATTAAGTTGTGAGTAGGTTTTAATTCTGCTTTATCATTCCAAATCAATAATTTGCAATTAATACAATGACCACATAGTGGCAATTTTGATCTTATTTCTGATGCAATACCCATCTAATTCTTACTCCATGACCCCAGGTACACGGACGTAATATTGATACGGCTATGCCCCAATTCTTCACTGATTAACATCCGGATTTCTTTATCTTTGGCTTTTTCTTCAACAGACAATACCCGAGAACCACCTACCGCAGGGCAGTCAAAGCCCATGAGTTCACGGTATCTGGTTTGAGCGTAGCCATGTCTTAGGCCATGCGTCTGCCCAACCCCCAGGGCATGGGTGACTGCTTCAAAATGGGCTTTATGGGATTTATAGCTTTTTTCTTTGGGAATCATGGAACCGCCATTTTTAACGGCTTGAGCATAGACATTTTTGAGTTCTTGACGTTGTTTTTCATTGGTGATGGGAATCGTTCGAGGTCTTCCACCTTTGGTCCAACTGTCTTTTAAGCGGATATATT